>NZ_JANEWM010000022.1:0-75706 GCF_028069825.1 Citrobacter sp. Igbk 14 | reverse complement strand
TATATAAATAGTTATATCTACAAGGATTTCGTTATGCTTAAGATTGCAAAAATTGCCGTTGTGGCAGGGATTCTGGCCACGCTGACCGCTTGTACGGGTCATGTTGAAAACCGTAATAAAACCTGCTCGTATGATTACCTGCTGCACCCGGCAATCTCGATTTCTAAAATGATTGGCGGTTGCGGCGCAGCGGCTGAATAATCAATAAATCTCTTTGCGCAGATACAAAAAAACCGGGAAATTCCCGGTTTTTTCGGCAACGCAGAAAGCATTACGGCTTGGCAACAAAGCCAATAGCTTCATACACAGCTTTCAGCGTAACAGAGGCACGCGCACTGGCTTTTTCCGCACCCTCTTTCATCACTTTCTGCAGGAAGGCTTCATCGTTACGGAAACGGTGATAGCGCTCCTGGAGTTCGGTCAGCATGCCGGAGACGGCTTCTGCGACTTCCCCCTTCAGATGACCATACATTTTGCCTTCAAAGTGCTGTTCCAGCTCAGAAATGCTCTGACCAGTAACGGCAGAGAGAATATCCAGCAGGTTGGAAACACCCGCTTTATTCTGCACGTCGTAGCGCACAACCGGCGGCTCATCAGAGTCGGTCATTGCACGTTTGATTTTCTTAACCACTGATTTTGGATCTTCCAGCAGGCCGATCACGTTATTGCGGTTGTCATCCGACTTGGACATTTTCTTCGTCGGTTCAAGCAGCGACATGACGCGCGCACCGGATTTCGGAATAAACGGCTCAGGCACTTTGAAGATGTCGCCATACAGGGCGTTGAAGCGCTGGGCGATATCGCGGCTCAGTTCCAGATGCTGTTTCTGATCTTCACCAACCGGTACCTGGTTGGTCTGATACAACAGAATATCCGCCGCCATCAGCACCGGGTAATCAAACAACCCGGCGTTGATGTTCTCTGCATAACGTGCGGATTTATCTTTGAACTGGGTCATACGGCTCAGTTCACCGAAATAGGTGTAGCAGTTCAGTGCCCAGCCTAACTGTGCATGTTCCGGCACGTGCGACTGTACGAAGATGGTGCTTTTTTCAGGATCGATGCCACACGCCAGGTACAGCGCCAGCGTATCCAGCGTGGCTTTACGCAGTTGCTGGGCATCCTGACGAACGGTGATAGCATGTTGGTCAACGATGCAATAGATGCAATGGTAGTCATCCTGCATGCTCACCCACTGACGCAGCGCACCCATATAGTTGCCAATGGTCAATTCACCTGAGGGCTGTGCGCCACTAAAAACGATGGGCTTAGTCATTTTTTGATTCCTGATTTTCGCTATGCGGAAGCCCGAGAGCGGGCAGTAGTTCATTAATACGGTCGGATATGACGTCAGGCTGGCTCAGCGCAATTGACTCACCATAGTTATAGCCATAAGTCAGGCCAACGGATGGGCAGCCAGCAGCTTTTGCCGCCTGAATATCATTGCGTGAATCCCCGACGAAGAGCATTTGCTCAGGCTTGATACCAAGCTTGCTTGCCACCAACAGCAACGGGTCCGGATGCGGTTTTTTGTTCTGCACATCATCACCACCAATGACCACGCTAAAGTATTTGGCAATATCCAGCGCATCAAGTAACGGCGCGACAAACGGGGTCGGTTTATTGGTCACCAGACCCAGCGGCAATCCGTTGGCATGCAGTGCGCCCAACGTGTCGGCGACATCAGGGAACAGGAACGTCCCCTCTTCGGCGACATCGCCGTAATATCTATCGAACAGCTTGCGCAGAATTCGCACCTGTTCCGCAGCGGGAGTATCATCATCAACAGGCGGTTTGCCCATCGTTTTACGTAAGGTCGCACGCTCCTGACGAGACCAGGCAAGCGCACGCTCCATCAACACATCGGCACCATTACCAATCCAGGTAATGACACGCTCTTCACCCGCCACCGGTAGCTCCAGCGCATACAGCGCCATATCGACCGCAGCGGCTAATCCCGGCGCGCTGTCAACCAGCGTGCCGTCGAGGTCAAATGCTACGCCCCGAATGTCCTGAAATTTATCCATGACTTACCTTCGCCAGTTCATTGCGCATTTCATCAATGACTTTTTTGTAGTCTGGTTGGTCGAAAATAGCAGAGCCGGCGACAAACATATCCGCACCGGCAGCCGCGATCTCACCAATGTTGTTCACCTTGACGCCACCATCAACCTCCAGGCGGATGTCATAGCCAGATTCATCAATACGGCGACGCACTTCACGCAGCTTATCCAGCGTTTGCGGGATAAAGGACTGTCCACCAAAACCTGGGTTAACAGACATCAGTAGGATCACATCCAGCTTATCCATGACATAGTCCAGATAGCTCAGCGGAGTGGCCGGGTTGAACACCAGCCCCGCTTTACAGCCATGCTCTTTGATCAGTTGCAAAGTGCGATCGACGTGTTCGGAGGCTTCCGGATGAAAAGTAATGATGCTGGCACCGGCTGCTGCGAAGTCAGGGACAATTCGATCAACTGGCTTCACCATCAGATGAACATCAATCGGAGCGGTGATCCCATATTTACGCAGCGATTTCAGTACCATCGGGCCGATGGTCAGGTTCGGCACGTAGTGGTTGTCCATGACGTCGAAGTGAACGACATCAGCACCCGCCGTCAGTGCTTTCGCGGTGTCCTCACCCAGGCGGGCAAAATCAGCCGACAGAATTGAGGGGGCAATCAAATACTGTTTCATCCGCTTCTCCTTGAGAATTATTTTTTCGCAGGCGTTGCGACTCCTGGTTTGTATAGCGCCAGCAGTTCGTTCACCTTTTTACGTGTGCCGCCGTTGCTGCTTATACTGCGCCGCACTTTGACCTGAAAATGTTTCGCCGCTCGATACCATTCACGGGTATCCGGCGTGTCATGATTCGAAATTAACACCGGGATCTGCTTACTGACCAGCTTTTCTGCCATCTCGGCCAGATGCGCCTGCTCTTTCGGGCTAAAGCTGTTGGTATGATACGCGGTGAAATTTGCCGTCGCCGAGAGCGGTGCATATGGCGGGTCACAGTAGACCACAGAGTTGGTATCCGCGCGATCCATGCACTCTTCATAGGAGAGGCAATGGAACTCTGCATTTTGCGCTTTTTCGGCAAAATGGTACAACTCGGCTTCCGGGAAGTAGGGTTTTTTATAACGACCAAAGGGGACGTTAAACTCACCGCGCAGGTTATAACGGCATAACCCGTTATAGCCAAAACGGTTGAGATATAAGAACAGCACTGCACGTCGGAACGGGTCCTGGCAGGCATTAAATTCTTCCCGGAACTGGTAGTACACCTCAGCCTGATTCGTTTCAGGCATAAACAGCTCACGTGAAGCCTGCACATACTCATCGGTACGCGTCTTCACGATGTTATAGAGACTGATAAGGTCGCTGTTGATATCGGCAAGAATATAACGAGAAAAGTCGGTGTTGAGAAACACCGACCCGGCACCCACGAAGGGTTCAATCAGGCACTCACCCTGAGGTAAATGCCGTTTGATATCATCAAGCAGGGGGTATTTCCCCCCTGCCCATTTCAAAAAAGCGCGATTTTTTTTCATGCTGACTAACTAATTACACCTTCTCCGGCTGTGGAGAAAGCTCCGACAGCATCCTGCGCTTTAGTCTTTGTCCCGCAATTGGGCGAAACAGCAAACCATTGCAGAACATATCCTATCTTACTTCAAATCGGCCTGAACCTGGTGCAGCGGTTTTGCCCACGGGTTTTTCGCCTGAATGTCGGCGGGTAACGTAGACACTGCACGTTTCGCATCTTCTTTAGACGCATACACGCCCGTCACCAGAACATACCACGGTTGACCGTTACGCGTCGTCTGGTACACCACGTAGTTCTTCAGGTTCTCTTTCTTCGCCCAACCATTCAGGTTGTCGTAGTTAGAGGAACTGCTGAGCTGCAGCGTGTAGTGACTGGATGGCGCTGATTTTAACGCGCCAACGTTCCCTGCACTTTTCGCCCCACCCGCAACCGGTGTTGCTGTCGTTGGTGCAGGTGTTGCTGTCTGCTGAGCTGGCGCGGCGCTTGCCGTTGCTTTTGGCTCAGTTGACGCTTTTGGTGTCGGGGTTACCACTGGCGCTTTCGTTGTTGTCGTCGGCGCGGTCGCGGTCACAGTCGGTTTCGCCTGAGCGACAGGTTTTGGCTCTGCCGGCGTCGCTTTTACCGTGGTCTGCGGCTTGCTCTTCGGCTCAATAACAGCCTGTTTGCGTTCCTGATGCGCAGTTGCAGTACGTTCTGTTGGCTCAGTCTTCGCCGTCTGACGCCCTGCATTGCCATTGCGAACGGGTGCTACGGTAGCGGGTTCAGTTGGCAGCGTAGAGTTGACGACGACGTTGTTAACTTGTGCCTGACCTTGCGGCTGCGTCAGCGCATTGTTCAGATCGCCCTGAACTTCAACGCGCTGCTGACCTTCTGCTGTGGCAGGTGCCTGGCCTTGAGTTGGGGTAGAGGAAATCGGCGGCAGAGAAACATCCTGCTGCGTATTCCCAGCGGTCTGCTCAGCACCCGTCGCAGGCATTGTGGTGTTCGTCTGTTCCGTCGCATTGCTGCCAGAAAGATCGATGCTCTTCTCACCAGACGCAGCCTGCTCACTGGAAGAGGAAGATGAGGGGGCCTTCAGTGCGGAACCAATACCGACAATCAGCAGTAGCAGCACCAGAACACCCACACCCATCATAATGTACTGACGGGAGGCTGGTTTACTGACCGCTTTTTTACGCTTGCGTGGGCGACGTTCTACACGTTCTTCATCCACAACATCGTCATCAGATTCATAGTCTTCTTCAATGTCCTGCTCTTCATCACGCTCTTTACGTGCCCGCGCAGGACGGCGATCGTCGGCATCCAGATCAACATCATCAAAATTGATTTGCGGCTCATTATCGCGTTCAGACGATTGACGAGAACGACCAGTACGACGATCGCTGGGATCGGGTTTCAGCTCGTCTTCTGGTTTGAATTCATCCATTTAACACCCCACTCAAAGGTTAATGCTTACGACTTTGCACATAACCTGAAGCTAAAAGACTTACGCTTTACAACGCAAGCCTGACCTTTCTTGTTGTTACGCCTGCTGGCAATCAGCAATCGCGTTAAGAACCACCTCGTGCGACACTCCGCCGCGCACTTCACTCTTCCCTATTGCCCGCGGAAGCACTAAACGAATCTCTCCCGCCAACACTTTTTTATCTCGCAACATGTGCGGCAAATAAGCCTGTGTAGACATTTCACGCGGCCCATTCACCGGTAAACCTGCGCGCTGCAACAGCGTAATAATGCGCTGCGTTTCAGCGGAGGTAAACTGACCCAAACGTTCTGACGTGCGGGCAGCCATTACCATACCTGCTGCGACGGCTTCACCATGTAACCAATTGCCATAACCCATTTCAGCTTCGATAGCATGGCCAAACGTGTGTCCCAGATTCAGTAAAGCACGTAAGCCCATTTCGCGCTCGTCCGCGGCGACAACTTCTGCTTTCAGCTCACAACAACGGCGAATACAGTACGCCATTGCCGGACCGTCCAGACGTAATAATGCGTCCAGATTTTCTTCCAGCCAGCTGAAAAATTCACCGTCAAGGATGATGCCGTATTTGATCACTTCCGCCAGGCCCGATGCCAATTCACGCGCAGGAAGCGTTTTCAGACAGTCGAGATCCACCACCACGGAAGCCGGTTGGTAAAACGCGCCAATCATGTTTTTACCGAGGGGATGGTTTACGGCAGTTTTACCGCCTACGGAGGAGTCAACCTGCGACAACAGCGTTGTCGGGACTTGAATAAAACGAACACCACGCTGATAGCTGGCTGCTGCAAAACCGGTAAGATCGCCAATCACGCCGCCGCCAAGTGCGACCAGCGTGGTATCGCGACCATGCGGTTTTTGCAGTAACGCAGTGAAGACCGTATCCAGAACCGTCAGGCTTTTATACTGCTCGCCATCGGGAAGGATAACGCTATCTACGTTAACACCCGCCTGTTCAAGTACGCCGCGAACCTTATCGAGATAAAGGGGAGCCAGGGTTTCGTTGGTCACCAACATAACCTGATCGCCCGATTTCAGCGGTAAGAATGAAGCTGGCTCATTAAACAAACCAGCCGCGATGGTGATAGGGTAACTACGTTCCCCGAGAGTGACTGTAATCCTCTCCATTACGCGACATCCACCTTAGTTACTTGTACCCGCAGACGAGTGTGTATTCAGCCAGAATTAGTTGCTTTCCAACATATGAATAATCTGGTTTGCTACGACTTTCGCGCTCTGATCGTCGGTGCGAATGGTCACGTCGGCAATCTCTTCATACAGAGGGTTGCGTTCGTCAGCCAATGCTTCCAGAACTTCACGCGGCGGCGATTCTACCTGCAGCAGCGGGCGTTTCTTGTCACGTTGAGTACGTGCAAGTTGTTTTTCAATTGTCGTTTCAAGATAGACCACGACGCCACGCGCGGAAAGACGGTTACGTGTTTCACGTGATTTTACAGAGCCACCGCCAGTTGCCAGCACAATACCCTGTTTTTCCGTCAACTCGTTGATGACTTTTTCTTCGCGATCACGGAAGCCGTCTTCACCTTCTACATCGAAGACCCAGCCCACATCAGCTCCGGTTCGTTTCTCAATCTCTTGATCAGAATCGTAAAATTCCATATTGAGTTGTTGAGCTAACTGGCGCCCAATAGTGCTTTTTCCGGCACCCATAGGCCCAACCAGAAAGATATTGCGTTTCTCTGCCATTTTTTCGGTACTACTAAGACTATTCGTTAATGGTAAACCCGCTTCGCAGACACCCAGCGCAGCAGGACATGAACTGAAACCTCATAAGATATTGCGAGAGTCAGACTGAAAATTATCTCAATACTCAAGCGGGTTTGGCAACTGAATAAATCACCAAACCTTACGCATTTCTGGTCGTGGCAGGCATGCTACCCTGCAAACATCTGGCCTGACGACGTGTCGTGTAGCCAAATGACGCCAAATAAGCCTATGACACACCACCGGAAAGGCGAAGCGTTATTCACTGCTGCATAAGTAAAGAAAAGTCCCGACACTCAAATCGGTACTCCTTGTATGCTAAATACACCCGCACGTCAAATCCCTGAAACGTGTTCAGCGCAAAAACAACGGGTTTTCATGCATAAGTTATTCTGTTGGGACCAGTCTGGGCGTGATAAAAACCACTAACTCACGCCGCTCATCTTCTTTACCATCATGACGAAAAAAATGGCCGAGCAACGGAATGTCGCCGAGTAACGGCACACTGTCAGCTGCTGATTTATTTTTATGTGAAAAAATCCCGCCCAACGCGATCGTTTCACCGCTCTTAACCTCCACCAGGGTTTCAATTTCCTGCTTATCAATGGCCAGCACTTCGCCATCCGCTTGCTGCAGCACCTGTCCGGGAACATTCTGGCTAATATGCAGTTTCAGTCTGATCCGCCCTTTCTGCAGCACGGTTGGCGTTACTTCCATCCCCAGCACCGCTTCTTTAAATTCGACGGACGTTGCGCCGCTTTCACCGCTGGAGACCTGATACGGGATTTCACTGCCCTGCTTAATACTGGCAGGTTGCAGATGAGAAGCCAGTAATCGAGGACTGGCAATAATATCGAGCTGCTGTTTTTGCTCCAGTGCAGACAACTCAAGCTCCAGCAAACGACCATTAATGCGGCCAATATTAAATCCCACCCGCGATGTTGCAGTAGACACGGAAAGATCGCTGGTCAGCGTGGTGACATTCCCCACCGCCCCTGGCAGTTGTGCATCTGCCAGCGACCACTTCACCCCCAGCTCACGCAAACTTTTTTCATTAATCGTGACGATGTGCGCCGCCAGTTCGACCTGCTCAACGGGCAAGTCCATTTGCGCCACCCACTGTTCCAGTATGTTTAGCGCAACAGGGTTGTCTCGCAGCAGTAGGCGGTTGGTACGTTTATCGACCGTTATACTTCCTTTAGCACTCAGCAGTTTTTCACCGGCTTTTGCCAGCTCAGTGGCATCCGCGTATTGCAAAATTATGCTGCGATGTTCCAGCGGCAAACCGGCCTGAATCCGCGCTTGTTCACTCTCCTGGCGGGCTGCATTTTCGTTTTGCCAGCGTACAGTATGCACATGCAGGATGTTTCCCTCCTGGCGTAACACCAGTCCGGCGCTTTTGACCACCGTCTGCAATGCCTGTTTCCACGGCACATCCGTCAGATGCAATGACAGCACGCCACTGACATCCGGTGACACCACCAGATTTTTCTTCTCCTGCACCGCCAGCGCCTGCAGCACCTGGACAACGGGAACATCATCCACCACCAGCGTCACGTTTTGTGCCTTCCCGGCCAGCACGCTGGGTATAACGGTCATCAGCACGATGACTATCCATCGCTTCATTCGCCTCTCCTTGTCGTTGCCACTGCCACTGTGATGGCTCACAATCGCTCCCTGTGTCGATAGTTACGCTTTGGGCTGTCACCTGAGATACCCTCCAGATGTTATTCAAAACATCTCGCTGCTCGACCCTCCACCATTTGTGTTGACCATCCCGAATAAAACCAATTGAGCGTCCTCCCTGGATCACCGCCCCCTGATAACGCCATGCCGACAACTCAGCCATCCGGCAGTGATCCTCTGGCGGCTGAAAGGGATTGCGCATGCCGGTCAGCAGCAGCACGCTAAAACATGCGAACAGCCAGCGCTTAGTCATCATTCCGACGCTCCAGCTGTATCGTCAACAACACATCAGCATCTTCTGCACGAAGAGAAAACTGACTCATACTCATCCCCTGTTCCGCCAGTTGGGCAAACACCTGTGGGACCGCATCCCACGCAGTTTTCAGCGCCAGTTCACCTCCCCGTGCGGAGGGCTGCCAGTGGATCAGACGTGTAAGAGAGGTTTGATATAGCAATGGGGAAAAAGGAACTGGCCTCGCTTCAGTGGGGGAAAAGGGTTTCCCAACCGATGACGCCAACAGATACAAATTGCGCCATTGATCTTGAATCGCCACGCGTTGGTGGTCTAATGCTGCCTGCTGCGCCTTCCGTTGCTGCTCTGCAGGATAAAGGCACAGCAGCGCAGCCGTGATCAGGACCAACATCCAGCCGCCCCAGCACAACAGTCGAAACCTCGGCGTCTGTGCTAACCAGCCATCACAAAGCGCCTGCATGCATAACGCTCCGTATCAGACGATAGTGAAACTGCCAGCGTCCCTGCGAATCTTGTCGCGTTTCCCCTGAGCTTGCCAATTGAAACCTGGGGTGTTTGCGTAGTTGCGTCTCCAGTCTCTGCAGCGCGGTAATGTTCAGCGTCAGCCCTGTCAGCGCCAGCGTATCCTGCTGCCAGGTCATTCCTGTTAACCACGCCTGTTCTGGCAGCAACTCCGCCACCCCTTGTAAAACAGACTGCCAGCTTCGCATCTGTTCACGCCGTTTTTCTCTTTGTTGCGCCTGCTGCCATTGTTGTTGTCGCTGTTGCAGGTGCGGTTTGAGCGCTATCAGAGCTTCAGCCCGCGTTTTTTCGGCTTCTGCCAACAGTAATTCGACCCGATTATCTACGCGAGAAAGCGCGTAATAACCCAATGCGATACCCACAATAGCCAGTAAAGATCCACTCAATAACGCTCCCCACCATTGCAGACAGGCATACCGCCGCGACTGACGCCAGGGCAAAAGATTGATGGTCGCCGTCATCAGTACACACCTCCCATCGCCAGCCCAAGCGCAACAGCAAAGTTGTGGCTTTCCGTAGGAATCGGTGGCTGGCGGACGGACACCGCATTTAAGGGATCAAAGCCACCGGCTTCACATAGCGCAATATCCGCAGGGTAAAGAGATAATGCCGCGGCAAGTGCGCCGATATCGTCAATTTCCCCCGTCGATTTACGTCCCCATGCCGTGCGGCTCGCCCAGAGCCATTGGGTATCGTCACGCCATGCCAGACATGATTGATGCTTGGGTAAATAAGGCATTAATCGCTGCAAGGCGCTGGCATCCGGCGTAATGGCCGTAACCTGTACTTTCAGGGGATGCATCAGTGTCAGGAGTGCCGATATTTCTTTGCTTTGTGCCGCCGTCACGTTGAATGCCGGGCTTAGTGCGTCTTCGCTATAATCAAACTGCAGCGCATCCGGCTCCATATCCAGTTCACGAGCCATCGCCCCAGACAACCATGCCGTTTGCTCTGGTTCGCGCAGGATCATTGCCGGACGGGGTAACTTTTTTTGTAACGTCCTGTTGGCAGGAAAAGAAAGGTGGATATGGTGCCTGTGCGGTAGCTCACGGCTCCACGGCAGGAGCACCGCAGCGAGCTGTTCCGGCTCACGAATGTGGCCATCGACGACAACCTGATGTGCCAGCGGCATACGCCACCAGCGTTGTAGGACCCAACCGGACGCGTCACGAACGATAGCGACAGCCAACACGTCATGTTGCTGAATATGCAGACCAATTTTCCATATACGAAAAGCCATTGCTGATGATCTCCTTATCACCCGTTGCTTCAACGGGTATATCAATGCGTCTGGCTTGCCTTTATACTACCGCGCGTTTGTTTATAAACTGCCCAAATGCCACTAAATGGGAAATCTCCAGTGAAGTTCGTAAAGTATTTATTAATCCTTGCAGTATGTTGCATCCTGCTGGGAGCAGGCTCGATCTATGGCCTCTATCGCTATATCGAGCCACAATTACCTGACGTTGCGACGCTAAAAGATGTACGTCTGCAGATCCCTATGCAGGTTTACAGTGCTGACGGCGAACTCATCGCGCAATATGGCGAGAAACGTCGAATTCCGGTCACGCTGGATCAAATGCCGCCGGTAATGGTTAAAGCCTTTATCGCTACAGAAGACAGCCGCTTCTATGAGCACCACGGGGTGGACCCGGTGGGGATCTTCCGTGCGGCCAGCGTCGCGTTGTTCTCCGGCCATGCCTCACAAGGGGCAAGTACCATTACCCAGCAGTTGGCAAGAAACTTCTTCCTGAGTCCGGAACGTACGCTGATGCGTAAGATTAAAGAAGTGTTCCTGGCTATCCGTATTGAGCAATTGCTGAGTAAAGACGAGATCCTCGAGCTTTACCTGAACAAGATCTATCTGGGGTATCGCGCCTACGGCGTGGGTGCTGCCGCACAGGTCTATTTCGGGAAGACAGTTGATCAACTCAGCTTAAGTGAAATCGCGGTGATCGCCGGTCTGCCAAAAGCGCCGTCGACCTTCAACCCGCTCTATTCGATGGACCGGGCAACTGCGCGCCGTAACGTTGTACTGTCGCGTATGTTGAGCGAAAACTACATCACCCAGGCCCAATACGATCAGGCGCGTAGTGAAGCGATCGATGCCAACTATCACGCGCCGGAAATCGCTTTCTCAGCCCCTTATCTGTCTGAAATGGTACGTCAGGAGATGTATAACCGTTATGGTGAAAAAGCCTATGAAGACGGGTATCGCATCACCACTACCATTACGCGCAAAGTCCAGCAGGCCGCCCAGCAGGCGGTACGTAACAATGTCATGGATTACGACATGCGCCACGGCTACCGCGGCCCATCAAATGTCCTGTGGAAAGTCGGTGAAGCCAGTTGGGATAGCAAGAAAATCACCGATACGCTGAAAGCGCTACCGACCTATGGCCCACTGCTGCCCGCGGTTGTCACCAGCGCCAACCCACAGGAAGCGACCGCTGCGTTGGCGGATGGAACCTCGGTCTCATTACGTATGGAAGGTATGCGCTGGGCGCGTCCTTATCGTTCCGATACACAGCAAGGCCCGACGCCACGTAAAGTAACCGATGTGGTTCAGGCCGGTCAGCAAATCTGGGTACGCCAGGTTGGCGACGCCTGGTGGCTGGCACAAGTGCCGGATGTTAACTCCGCACTGGTTTCGATTAACCCGCAAAACGGCGCAGTGCTGGCACTGGTGGGTGGTTTTGATTTCAACCAGAGCAAATTTAACCGTGCGACCCAGGCATTACGCCAGGTGGGTTCGAACATCAAACCCTTCCTCTATACCGCCGCGATGGATAAAGGCCTGACGCTGGCAAGTATGTTGAATGACGTACCAATATCCCGTTGGGATGCCGGTGCAGGTTCTGACTGGCAGCCGAAAAACTCACCGCCGCAATATGCTGGCCCTATCCGCTTACGTCAGGGGCTGGGTCAGTCGAAAAACGTGGTGATGGTTCGTGCCATGCGCGCAATGGGTGTGGATTACGCGGCAGAGTATCTGCAACGTTTCGGTTTCCCGGCACAGAACATTGTGCATACTGAATCACTGGCGCTGGGTTCAGCCTCGTTCACTCCGCTGCAGGTTGCTCGCGGTTACGCGGTAATGGCGAACGGTGGATTCCTGGTCGACCCGTATTTCATCAGTAAGATTGAAAGCGATATGGGTGGCGTTATCTTTGAGGCGAAGCCAAAAATTGCCTGCCCGGAATGTGATATCCCGGTGATTTATGGCGATACGCAGAAGTCTAATGTACTGGAAAACAGTAACGTCGAAGATGTTGCGGTATCCCAGGAACAACAAAATGCCGCCGTGCCAATGCCACAGCTGGAACAAGCTAACCAGGCGCTGGTCGCACAAAGTGGAACGCAAGAATACGCACCACACGTCATCAACACGCCGCTGGCCTTCCTGATCAAGAGCGCGTTGAACACCAATATCTTTGGTGAACCAGGCTGGATGGGAACCGGCTGGCGTGCAGGACGTGATTTACAGCGCCATGACATCGGCGGGAAAACCGGGACAACCAACAGCTCGAAAGATGCATGGTTCTCCGGCTATGGCCCAGGAGTAGTGACCTCGGTATGGATCGGGTTTGATGATCATCGTCGAGATCTCGGACATACGACGGCATCCGGCGCGATCAAAGACCAAATCTCCGGCTACGAAGGTGGTGCGAAGAGTGCACAACCTGCGTGGGATGCCTACATGAAGAGTGTATTAGAAGGTGTCCCTGAGCAGCCGCTGACGCCGCCACCGGGTATCGTTACCGTCAATATCGATCGTAGCACCGGCCAACTGGCGAACGGTGGTAACAGCCGTGCGGAGTATTTCATTGAAGGTACTCAGCCAACGCAACAGGCGGTACATGAGGTGGGGACAACCATTATCGATAATGGTGAGACGCACGAGTTGTTCTAATCTTTTGCCGGATGACGTTTCGCTTATCCGGCCTACATTTTCGGCGCAATGATTTGATATTGCTGGATGTTGTAGGTCGGATAAGGCGTCAGCCGACATTCGGCAACATAAACTACAATCGCCCTTGCCCTTTCAGCCATTCACGAACCAGGAACAGCGCGCTGACATTACGCGCTTCGTGGAAGTCAGGGTCTTCTAACAGATCCATCAAATGCGCCAGCGGCCAGCGCACCTGTGGCAATGGCTCAGGCTCATCACCTTCCAGCGACTCAGGATAAAGATCCTCTGCGACCACAATATTCATCTTGCTGGAGAAATAGGAAGGCGCCATGCTGAGTTTTTTCAAAAACGTCAGGTCCTTCGCACCGTATCCTACTTCTTCTTTCAGTTCCCGGTTAGCCGCTTCAAACACGCTTTCACCCGGATCGATTAACCCTTTGGAAAAACCAAGCTCGTAGGATTCGGTTCCGACCGCATATTCGCGAATGAGGATCAGGTGGTCATCCACAATCGGCACAATCATTACCGCTTCGCGCGTGGATGGGCGCATACGCTCATAAACACGACGTACGCCGTTGCTGAACTCAAGGTCCACGCTTTCGACTTTAAAGAGTCGGGATTGTGCGACGGTTTCCACTTTCAAAATCGTGGGTTTTTGTAATGATTTGCTCATCATGAGGATCTTTGCTGTGAAATCTGGGGTTATTGTGCGATATACAGCACGGTTTCGGCAATGTGAATTGCCGTTTATTTACATTTATGTAACGTACTAAAAGTTAATCCCTATTTCAAATTAAAAGTCAATAGGTTGAAATAACTCCAGGAATTTGCTGATATTCCGTTTTTGGTGATTTTGCTATTATTCGCATTTATTGGGCTGTACTTAAAGATGCTCAAGTTCAACTCCACACTTGCCGATAGCCAACCACAGAATCACGAATATTGAACAGGGTGCGACTGACCACGCCTGACAGACTAAGTAAGATGGGGAAAGCATGAGCACCATTCTGATTTTTTTAGCTGCTTTGCTGGCCTGCTCATTGCTTGCAGGGTGGCGATTCAGATCAAAATTCAGACAACAAAAATTACCGTTGAGCAACGTCTTCTCTGACGCCTCTAAGCGTAAACTAACACCCGAAGAACGTGGTGCGGTCGAAAACTATCTCGAAAACCTCAGTCAAATTCAGCAGGTGCCTGGCCCAACAGGTGCCAGTTCGGCACCGGTATCGTTAACCCTGAATGCCCAAAGTAATAGCGTCATCGTACTAACGCATTCAATTACGCGCTATGGCATCACCACCGACGATCCGAACAAATGGCGCTACTATCTCGACTCCGTCGAAGTACATTTGCCTCCCTTCTGGGAACAATACATCAATGATGAAAACAGCGTTGAGCTGATCCACACCAATACGCTGCCGCTGGTTATCTCGTTGAACGGTCACACGCTGAAAGAGTATATGCAGGAAGCGCGTGGCTATGCGCTACAGCACACCGCATCGACTCAGGCGTCCATACGCGGTGAAGAAAGCGAGCAGATTGAACTGCTGAATATTCGCCAGGAAACGCATGAAGAGTATGCGCTCAGCCGCCCGTCGGGATTGCGCGAAGCGTTACTGATTGCCGCATCATTCCTGCTGTTCTTTTTCTGTTTAATCATGCCAGACACGTTCGTACCGTGGACCGCCGGTGGCGCAGTGTTGCTGCTGGCTGCGGGTCTGTGGGGCCTGTTTGCACCACCGTCTAAAACGGCCTTACGAGAAATCCACTGTCTGCGTGGCACTCCACGTCGCTGGGGGCTGTTTGGTGAAAACGATCAGGAGCAAATTAATAATATCTCCCTGGGTATTATTGACCTGATTTATCCACCACACTGGCAGCCTTACATTGCACAGGACCTTGGCCAGCAAACGGATATTGATATCTATCTGGATCGCCATGTTGTCCGCCAGGGGCGTTTTTTATCGTTGCATGACGAGGTGAAAAACTTCCCGTTGCAGCACTGGCTACGCAGCGCCGTCATTGCCAGCGGTTCGTTGCTGGTATTGCTAATGCTGCTGTTTTGGGTCCCGTTGGATATGCCGATTAAACTTACGCTTTCCTGGATGAAAGGGGCGCAAACTATTGAGGCCACCAGCGTTAAGCAACTGGAAAAGGCAGGCGTACGCGTGGGCGATACGCTGCATCTGAGTGGCACGGGGATGTGTAACATCCATACTCAGGGGAGCTGGAACGCACAACCTGCGACACCTTTTATGCCATTTGATTGTTCGCAGATTATCTGGAATGACGCGCGCGCCCTGCCGCTGCCCGAGTCCGACCTGGTCAATAAGGCAACCGCGCTGACCCAAAGTGTTAACCGCCAACTGCACCCCAAACCCGACGATGACTCTCGCGTCAGCTCATCGTTACGCTCAGCCATTCAGAAGTCCGGCATGGTGTTGCTGGATGATTTTGGCGATATTGTCCTGAAAACCGCCGATCTATGTGCCGCCGAAGATGAATGCGTACGCCTGAAAAATGCCCTGGTTAACCTGGGTAACAGTAAGGACTGGAACGCTCTCGTTAAGCGAGCAAACGCCGGGAAACTGGATGGTGTAAATGTGCTGTTGCGCCCGGTAAGCGCCGAATCACTGGATAACCTGGTGAATACCTCTACGGCACCGTTCATTTCACGCGAGACCGCCCGGGCGGCTCAGGCACTGAATAGCCCTGCCCCCGGTGGTTTCCTGATTATCAGTGACGAAGGCAGCGACCTGGTTGATCAGCCCTGGCCGGCGACCTCGTTGTACGACTATCCGCCTCAAGAACAATGGAACGCCTTCCAGCGCCTTGCCCAGATGCTTATGCAAACGCCATTTCGCGCTGAAGGGATTGTCACCAACATCTCGACCGACGCCAACGGTACCCAGCACATTGGCCTGCACCGAATCCCGGATCGTTCAGGTTTATGGCGCTATCTTGGCACCACGTTGCTGATGCTCTCCATGCTGGGATGCGCTATCTACAACAGCGTTCAGGCATTCAGACGTTACCAGCGTCATCGTTCCCGCATCACGGAGATTCAGGAATATTACGAGAGTTGCCTGAATCCAACGCTGATTGAGGCCCCAGAAAGCCTGATTCGATAACACGCCCGCGCGACGGAATATGCTACCCTGTCGCGCATCTTGTTTTCCTCTGGGGAGTTTCCATGCACATAGATATTGCCTGGCAGGACGTCGACACCGTTCTGCTGGATATGGACGGTACGCTGCTCGATCTGGCTTTCGATAACTATTTCTGGCAAAAACTGGTGCCGGAAACCTACGGCACGCAACAGGGTATCTCTCCCCAGGAAGCCCAGGAATTTATTCGTCAGCAGTATCATGCCGTACAGCATACGCTAAACTGGTACTGTCTGGATTACTGGAGCGAACGCCTGGGTCTGGATATATGCGCTATGACAACCGCACAGGGACCACGCGCCGTACTGCGTGAAGATACGGTACCGTTCCTTGATGCTCTGAAAGCCAGCGGCAAACGTCGTATTTTGCTCACCAATGCGCATCCGCATAACCTGGCGGTGAAGCTTCAGCATACCGGTCTGGCCTCACACCTTGATTTATTACTTTCCACCCACACATTTGGTTATCCCAAAGAGGATCAGCGGTTATGGCACGCTGTCGCTGAAGAAACGGGAATGAGTGCAGAGAAGACGTTGTTTATTGATGACAGCGAACCGATTCTCGACGCCGCTGCTCAATTCGGCATTCGTTACTGCCTCGGCGTAACTAACCCCGACTCCGGTACAGCGGAAAAACAGTATGCACGCCATCCGTCACTCAATGACTACCGCCGACTGATCCCCTCACTGATGTGAAGGAGATGCCATGAAAGAGAAGCCCCTTGTCGAAGTCAGGCTGGATAAATGGCTGTGGGCAGCACGCTTTTATAAAACGCGCGCAGTCGCCCGCGAAATGGTTGAAGGCGGTAAGGTGCATTACAACGGGCAGCGCAGCAAGCCGAGTAAGATTGTCGAGCTAAATGCGACCCTCACCCTGCGCCAGGGAAATGACGAACGGACGGTCATTATTAAAGCCATTAGCGAGCAGCGTCGCCCGGCAACTGAAGCCGTTATGCTGTATGAAGAAACCGCGGAAAGCGTGGAAAAACGCGAAAAAATGGCGCTGGCGCGTAAACTTAACGCGTTAACCATGCCGCATCCGGACAGGCGACCGGACAAAAAAGAACGCCGCGACCTGTTACGATTTAAACACGGCGACAGCGAGTGACTGTCACCTGCAAGAGAGATGATTATGCCGCAACATGACCAATTACATCGTTATCTGTTTGAAAACTTTGCCGTGCGCGGCGAGCTGGTAACCGTTTCACAAACCCTGCAACAGATCCTCGAAAATCATACTTATCCGCAGCCGGTCAAAACCGTGCTGGCGGAGCTGCTGGTTGCCACCAGTCTACTGACCGCGACGCTGAAGTTTGCCGGTGATATCACCGTTCAACTGCAAGGCGACGGTCCGTTGAGCCTGGCGGTAATTAACGGCAACAACAACCAGCAAATGCGCGGAGTGGCTCGTATACAGGGTGATATCCCTGAAGATGCCGATCTGAAAACACTGGTTGGCAACGGCTACCTGGTGATCACCATTACACCGGAAGAAGGCGAACGCTATCAGGGCGTGGTCGGTCTGGAAGGTGACACGCTGGCGGCCTGCCTGGAAGATTACTTCATGCGTTCAGAACAGCTGCCGACGCGTCTGTTTATCCGTACTGGCGACGTCGACGGTAAACCTGCTGCTGGCGGTATGCTGTTGCAGGTCATGCCAGCGCAAAACGCACAGGCAGATGATTTCGATCACCTTGCTGCACTGACAGAAACCATCAAAGCCGAAGAGTTGCTGACGCTGCCAGCCAACGAAGTTCTGTGGCGTTTGTACCACGAAGAAGAAGTCACCCTCTACGATCCGCAGGATGTTGAGTTCAAATGTACCTGTTCACGCGAACGCTGCGCAGGCGCTCTGAAAACGCTGCCGGATGAAGAAGTTGACAGCATTCTGGCAGAAGAAGGTGAGATCGATATGCACTGCGATTATTGCGGTAGCCACTATCTGTTTAACGCCATGGATATTGCAGAGATCCGCAGCAACGCCTCCCCTGCCGATCCACAGGTGCATTAATCCTCGTTTTGCCCGGTGGCGCGCAGCTTTAAGCCCTACGGTAAAACTGTTGTAGGCCGGATACGGCGCTCGCGCCGCCATCCGGCAACAGATTCACTCATTGTAATAAGTCATTGGCAGTCTTTTGCCATTAATGGTGATATCCCGCCAGACTCTGGGAGCCGAATCCAGTTGATGATTCGCCAGCGCCTGCAGCAGTTGCTCTTTATTGAATCCCTCCGGTAGTCGGGCTGTCGCAATCAACACCCATTTGTTCTCCTTAACGCCAAAGACCAGACTCTCCCCATCACCAAAAGCATACAATACTTGCTCGGACTGCCCATCCGCGTTGAGATCCTGATCCACCAACACACATGCATCCTGCTCGATACAGGAAGCGATCCGGTAGCGTTGTCCCTGTAAAAACGTCCAAAACGCGTCATCGGGTTTCTTGCTTCCCGGTGCAATCATCACCTTCGGCGCTAACTGCGTTGCCGTCAGCTCATTTACCGGATCGCGATGCCCTCGCAGAATGGCATTTAAATCACGCCTGCGTTTGCTGTCTTTGTTGAACGCATCATCTTTTTGTAATGCTTCCAGTGCGGCGCGACCGGGTTTTCCGCTGTGATCCAACATATACAGACTGACCTGGTCAGCCGTAATTTTCCCGCTGTAGTAGCGCCCCATATGGCTATTGACGCTAATACGCCAGACATCAATGACCGGCGACGTCAGCAGAATCAATAGGCCCAATGTCAGGAGCGAAACGCCAAGAATGACCTTTCCCTGAATATCGAGCGGGTTGCCTCCCGCGCGCAAAATACTGACCAGATAACCGAGGGACCACACCAGTAATACAAAGACCACTAATGCGCCATACAAACGCTCAGGCGTCCAGCCATACTGATGAATTCTCAGCCACATTGCCCAACCGGCAATCAGCATATAGAGAGGAGCAACAACCAGTGAAGCGTTAATCAAATAACGTAATGCACCAGGATAAGGTAACGCCTCTTTGTGCGGCTCGCGTACGATGGCCATCAGCAACAGGAAGATCAGCGTCAACGTGGACATCAGGCCCGCCGCTGACACGCGCTGTGAGATAGCATCCAGTCCGGTGAAAGGCAGGGTCAGCATAAACATCAGCGCTAACAGTGCAACCAGTGGGAGTAAACCTGTGGCGAGGAAAGTCAGCAACTTTTGCACCGCAGCAACCAGGCGCGACTGCGTACGCGCCAGTACCACTGCCAGTGCAGTGATCAGGCCAAGCGCCAGATAGACAAACCAGTCAGTCTCAAAGAAAAGCGTGTTGAAGAAAGTGATTCCGACCAGTTGAAACATTTCACTCCACAGCAGGAGCACCAGCCAGAACAGGCCGTTGGCCACAAAAGCGATCAGCAACGTCAGCGAGTTAAGCCACAGGTAGGTATAAAACTGTGGATAGCGAGCCTGTTCACGACGGGCGTGAAGTTGATATTGAATCCACGGCAAAGCCAGCATCGCCATCAACAATAAGCGCCAACCGTAGGCAAAAAAAATGTCATCCTGTCGCCATCTGTCACTGTCCGCCGCACTCCACTTCAGCCACACACTCATCGCCAGCACAACCACGCAGATCAGCGCCATCCAGCACCATAGCGCACGTTGCTTAAATGAGACGACAGTCAGCAAAAGTGCTGAGGAGAGTGCAATCGTTACGGGCATACCGTAGAACAGCCAGTCACTGTTCTGCGGCGCAAGATACGCCATCAGCAGGTAGCACACACACCCTTGTAGCAGTCCGATAAAGACCATGCCCCAGCGGGTCGTTGGTGAAAGCTCAACACTGTCCATGTCGTTTTCCAGAAAGAAGATAAAATCTAATTATCGCATCAACTTCACAAATATGAGTATTCGTCAGCCCATTTCGGACCTCAGCTGCGCGAGGTGAATCGATATTGTTTATGTTTGAGTTACGTTTATTTCTTACATGAATGCGATTACACTCACAAGATTCCCGCCAAAAACACTCTCTATTAACGTTTTAAGAACATTTTCCACAACAAAAAAGGGTTTCCTGCCATAATATCCGCCTCTTTGTGACAGGAGTCGCAGCGTATTCGGTTATTCGTGGAATTACCGGATGCGTAAATCTATGAGCCTTGTCGCGGTTAGCAATCCCTAAAAAACCTTACTATTCCAGGTAATACATATTGGCTAAGGAGCAGTGAAATGCGTGTGAACAACAGTTTAACCCCGCAAGATCTCAAGGCTTATGGTATCAATGACGTTCAGGATATCGTTTACAATCCAGACTACGACACGCTTTATCAGGAAGAACTTGATCCAAACCTGGAAGGTTATGAGCGTGGCGTGTTAACGAATCTGGGCGCCGTTGCAGTTGATACCGGTATCTTTACCGGGCGTTCGCCAAAGGATAAGTACATTGTCCGTGACGACACCACACGAGACACGCTCTGGTGGTCCGACAAAGGTAAAGGTAAGAACGACAACAAACCGCTTTCCCAGGAAACCTGGCAGCATTTGAAAGGGTTAGTCACCCATCAACTCTCCGGCAAACGTCTGTTTATCATTGATGCTTTCTGCGGTGCTAATGCGGATACCCGCCTTTCCGTGCGCTTCATTACTGAAGTCGCCTGGCAGGCACATTTTGTCAAAAACATGTTCATCCGCCCGAGCGACGAAGAACTGGTTGATTTCAAACCTGATTTCATCGTGATGAACGGTGCAAAATGCACTAACCCACAGTGGAAAGAACAAGGTCTGAACTCCGAAAACTTCGTGGCGTTCAACCTGACTGAACGCATTCAGTTAATTGGCGGCACCTGGTACGGCGGCGAGATGAAGAAAGGTATGTTCTCCGTCATGAACTACCTGCTGCCGCTGAAAGGCATTGCATCGATGCACTGCTCAGCAAACGTCGGTGAAAAAGGTGATGTGGCGGTCTTCTTTGGCCTGTCCGGTACCGGTAAAACCACGCTGTCCACCGACCCGAAACGCCGCCTGATTGGCGATGACGAGCATGGCTGGGATGACGACGGCGTGTTTAACTTCGAAGGCGGTTGCTACGCGAAGACCATCAAACTGTCTAAAGATGCTGAGCCGGAAATCTACAACGCGATCCGCCGTGATGCCCTGCTGGAAAACGTCACCGTGCGCGAAGATGGATCCATCGATTTCGATGATGGTTCCAAAACCGAGAACACTCGCGTTTCCTACCCGATTTATCACATCGACAATATCGTTAAGCCGGTGTCAAAAGCGGGTCATGCAACCAAAGTCATCTTCCTGACCGCCGACGCATTTGGCGTACTGCCACCGGTTTCTCGCCTGACGGCCGATCAAACGCAGTATCACTTCCTGTCTGGCTTTACCGCCAAACTGGCTGGTACCGAGCGTGGCGTAACTGAGCCAACGCCAACCTTCTCTGCCTGTTTCGGCGCAGCATTCCTGTCACTGCACCCAACGCAGTACGCAGAAGTGCTGGTAAAACGCATGCAGGCGGCTGGCGCACAGGCTTATCTGGTTAACACCGGCTGGAACGGCACCGGCAAACGTATCTCAATCAAAGATACCCGTGCCATTATCGATGCCATCCTGAACGGGTCTCTGGATGACGCAGAAACGTTCCGTCTGCCGATGTTTGACCTGGCAATCCCAACCGAACTGCCGGGTGTGGATACACGTATTCTCGATCCGCGTAATACCTACGCATCCCCGGAGCAGTGGCAGGAAAAAGCCAACGCGCTGGCGAAACTGTTTATTGAGAACTTCGAGAAGTACACCGACACGCCTGCAGGCGCCGCGTTAGTCAGCGCCGGTCCGAAGCTGTAACGAAAAGTGCCGGATGGCGGCTTCGTCTTATCCGGCCTACAGCAACTGATAAGCGCAGCAACATCAGGCGGTTAGCGAAATAAAAAGGGAGGCATTTAGCCTCCCTTTTCTACGCGTCTTTCGTTGTCCCCTGCGCACGCGTGAAGGGCACCGGAAGCCAGGCGCGTATCGACAGCCCGCCCCGTTCACTGGTACCAATTTCCAGCATACCGTTATGGTTATCGATAATACGCTGCACAATCGCCAGTCCCAGGCCCGTGCCGCTGGTGCTACGCGCGCTATCGCCGCGTACAAACGGCTGGAACAGGTGTTGACGCTGTTCCGGTTTGATACCCGGCCCGTCATCTTCGACCTGGAACCAGGCGCGATGCGGTTCCATACCGCTGCTGACCTTAATCCAGCCATTACCGTAGCGGGCGGCGTTAACCACCATATTAGCAACCGCGCGTTTGATAGACAGTGGGTGCATCTTCACCTGAATGACGCCAGGACGTAATGCAGTATCAATTTCACGCTCGTAACCACTTTCTGCCGCGATCACTTCACCTAATACCGAGTTCAGATCGGCCATCTCCATCGGCATCTCCTGACCCGTTCGCAGATAATCGATGAACTGTTCGATAATGGCATTACACTCTTCGATATCCTTGTTGATGGACTCCGCGAGGTATCCATCTTCTTCACCCATCATTTCCGTCGCCAGACGGATACGTGTAAGCGGGGTGCGTAAATCATGGCTCACGCCCGCCATTAGCAGTGTACGGTCATCAGCCAGCTGTTTTACACCGGCGGCCATATGGTTGAAGGCTCGGGTAACAGAGCGCACCTCAGAGGCGCCATACTCGCGCAGCGGCGGCGGAATAATGCCTTTTCCCACCTGTAACGCCGCATGTTCCAGATCCACCAACGGCCGGTTCTGAATACGGATAAATAGCCACGCGCCACCGATAGCCAGTAGCATGATCGCCAGCGTATAGCGGAACAGCGGTGAGAAGTCACCCTGATGGATTTCAGTGAGCGGCACGCGTACCCAGATATTGGGGGACAGCCAGGTTTTCAGCCAGACGACAGGCGAGCTCTTGTTGACCTCAACACGTACTTCCGTTGGACCACCCAACTGCTGCGCCATCTGATGGCTTAAGAATTCATAGTGTTGTGCCCAACGCAGACCCGCTTCTTCAGCGGCTTCGTTGGAATAAAGGGAAATACCGAGCTCACGGTAAATTTCCCGACGGAATGCAGGTGGCACGACCAGTTGCGTACCGTCCTCCAGTTGCAGTTTATCAGTCATCAGCATACGGACTTCGTAGGCCAGGACCTTATTAAACTGCTGGAGGCTCGGCAGAATCGCGAAGTTCAGCACCACAAGGTAGGTCGTCACCAGGCTTGCAAACAGCAAGGTGACGATAAGCAATAACGTGCGAGCAAACGAACTTCGTGGCGAGAAGCGCATTCGCCTCATGCTTTAGAACCGTCCGGAACAAAAACGTAGCCCAGACCCCATACAGTCTGAATATAACGAGGATGAGCCGGATCTTCTTCCACCATACGACGCAGACGAGAAATCTGCACGTCGATGGAACGTTCCATCGCGGAGTACTCACGACCACGCGCCAGGTTCATCAGTTTATCGCGGGACAGTGGTTCACGTGGGTGGCTTACCAACGCTTTCAGCACCGCAAATTCACCGCTAGTGAGCGGCATAGGCTCATCTTCGCGGAACATTTCACGCGTCCCCAGGTTCAGCTTAAACTTACCGAAAGCGATAACGGCTTCTTCCTGAGAAGGCGCGCCCGGCAGTTCGTTCGCCTGACGACGCAACACCGCGCGAATACGCGCCAGCAGTTCACGTGGGTTAAAGGGTTTCGGGATGTAATCGTCAGCACCGATTTCCAGCCCAACGATACGGTCAACCTCTTCGCCCTTCGCCGTCACCATAATGATCGGCATTGGGTTGCTTTGACTGCGCAGGCGGCGGCAAATTGACAGGCCATCTTCCCCTGGCAGCATTAAATCCAGAACCATCAAGTGGAAGGACTCACGGGTCAGCAGACGGTCCATCTGCTCAGCGTTTGCGACGCTTCGAACCTGGAAGCCCTGCTCGGTCAGATAACGTTCCAGAAGCGCACGCAAGCGCATGTCGTCATCGACCACCAGAATCTTATAGTTCTCTTGCATTGTTATTACTCCCAAAGGTTCGCAACAATTAAGTGTATATTCTTAAGAAAGCTCGCGTGAGTCACCAGCGAATTCTGGTATGAATTCCAGGCTAAATTGTTACAAAGCATATTAAACAGCAGCTTAAGTATACAATGTTTCTCGCAATACATTATTTATTCTGTTGATATGCTCACGTAATACTAATTGTGCGCATCATCACAGAGTCGAAGGTAAAACAATAAGATGAAAACGCCCCTGATAACCCGTGAAGGGTATGAAAAACTCAAACAAGAGCTCAATTATCTCTGGCGTGAAGAGCGCCCGGAAGTCACCAAGAAGGTTACCTGGGCCGCAAGTCTGGGCGACCGCAGCGAAAATGCTGACTACCAGTATAATAAAAAGCGCCTGCGCGAGATCGACCGTCGCGTCCGTTATTTGACCAAGTGCATGGAGAATCTGAAAATTGTCGATTACTCCCCACAGCAAGAGGGTAAAGTCTTCTTTGGCGCGTGGGTCGAGATTGAAAACGACAATGGCGATATCCGCAAATTCCGCATTGTTGGCTACGATGAAATTTTTGGCCGTAAGGATTACATCTCTATCGATTCCCCCATGGCGCGTGCGCTGCTGAAAAAAGAGGTCGGCGATCTCGCGGTGGTGAACACCCCTGCCGGGGAAGCCAGCTGGTACGTCAATGAGATCGAATACGTGAAGTGAGACCGGAACAATCCGAAGCCCCTGTAGATGACTGGCATTTTTGCCAGTCAGTCCGTATAACTATCCCCTGATTTTTTATCCTATAGACGAAGCTATCCATGATGAATGATTCTTTCTGCCGCATTATCGCAGGTGAAATTCAGGCTCGTGCAGAACAGGTAGAAGCTGCCGTTCGCCTGCTTGACGAAGGGAACACCGTGCCGTTTATCGCACGTTATCGTAAGGAAATCACCGGCGGTCTGGATGATACGCAACTGCGTAATCTGGAGACCCGTCTGGGGTATCTGCGTGAACTGGAAGACCGCCGTCAGGCGATCCTGAAATCTATCGGCGAGCAAGGCAAACTGACCGACGACCTGGCAAACGCTATCAACGGCACGTTAAGTAAGACCGAACTCGAAGACCTTTATCTGCCGTACAAACCTAAACGCCGCACCCGTGGGCAAATCGCCATTGAGGCCGGGCTGGAACCACTGGCAGACATGTTGTGGAACGATCCGTCTCACGACCCGGAAACAGAAGCGGCCAAATACCTCAACGCTGACAACGGTGTGGCGGATACCAAAGCGGCCCTTGACGGTGCACGCTACATCCTGATGGAACGCTTCGCTGAAGATGCCGCACTGCTGGCGAAAGTGCGTGACTACCTGTGGAAAAACGCGCATCTGGTTTCCACCGTGGTAAGCGGTAAAGAAGAGGAAGGCGCGAAATTCCGCGACTACTTCGATCACCACGAACCTATTTCTACCGTTCCGTCTCACCGTGCGCTGGCCATGTTCCGCGGCCGTAATGAAGGCATCTTACAGCTGTCCCTGAATGCCGATCCGCAGTTCGATGAGCCACCGAAAGAGAGCCACGGCGAGCAAATCATTCAGGATCACCTTGGCCTGCGACTGAACAACGCACCGGCAGACAGCTGGCGTAAAGGCGTTGTCAGCTGGACGTGGCGCATCAAAGTGCTGATGCACCTCGAAACCGAACTGATGGGCACTGTGCGCGAACGCGCGGAAGATGAAGCAATCAACGTCTTTGCCCGTAACCTGCACGACCTGCTGATGGCGGCCCCGGCCGGACTGCGCGCCACAATGGGTCTCGATCCGGGCCTGCGTACCGGTGTAAAAGTGGCTGTTGTTGACGGTACCGGCAAGCTGGTCGCCACCGACACTATTTATCCACATACCGGTCAGGCTGCCAAAGCCGCCGTTGCCGTTGCAGCGTTATGTGAGAAGTACAACGTAGAGCTGGTAGCCATTGGTAACGGTACGGCGTCGCGCGAAACCGAACGTTTCTTCCTCGACGTACAGAAGCAATTCCCGCAAGTGACCGCACAGAAAGTGATTGTCAGTGAAGCCGGGGCATCGGTTTACTCTGCCTCTGAACTGGCGGCGCTGGAGTTCCCGGACCTCGATGTGTCGCTGCGTGGCGCAGTATCTATTGCTCGCCGTCTGCAGGACCCGTTGGCTGAACTGGTGAAAATCGACCCGAAATCTATCGGTGTGGGCCAGTATCAGCACGACGTTAGCCAGACCCAGCTTGCCCGTAAGCTGGATGCGGTGGTGGAAGACTGCGTAAATGCCGTCGGCGTTGATCTGAACACCGCCTCCGTCCCCCTGCTGACCCGCGTTGCCGGCCTGACCCGGATGATGGCACAAAATATCGTCGCCTGGCGTGATGAGAACGGCCAGTTCCAGAACCGTCAGCAGTTGCTAAAAGTCAGTCGTCTGGGGCCAAAAGCCTTTGAACAGTGCGCGGGCTTCCTGCGTATCAACCACGGCGACAACCCGCTGGACGCTTCCACGGTTCACCCGGAAGCCTACCCGATAGTGGAACGCATTCTGGCCGCCACCGAGCAATCGCTGCGTGACCTGATGGGCAACAGCGACGCGCTGCGTCATCTCAAAGCGTCCGACTTCACCGACGAACGCTTCGGGGTGCCGACCGTCACCGACATCATCAAAGAGCTGGAAAAGCCGGGCCGCGATCCGCGTCCTGAGTTTAAAACCGCGCAGTTTGCCGATGGCGTAGAAACCATGAACGACCTGCTGCCGGGGATGATTCTGGAAGGGGCTGTCACCAACGTCACTAACTTCGGCGCGTTTGTTGATATCGGCGTTCACCAGGACGGTCTGGTACATATCTCCTCTCTGTCGAACAAATTTGTTGAAGATCCACACACCGTGGTGAAAGCGGGCGACATTGTGAAGGTGAAAGTGCTGGAAGTTGACCTGCAGCGTAAGCGTATCGCGCTGACCATGCGTCTGGACGAGCAGCCGGGTGAAACTAATGCGCGTCGCGGCGGCGGGAATAACGAACGCACTCAGGGCAATCGCCCGGCACCAAAAGCGGCGAAACCGCGTGGCCGTGAGGCACAGCCTGCGGGCAACAGCGCGATGATGGATGCGCTGGCGGCGGCAATGGGTAAAAAGCGCTAAGTTTAAACCATGTGCCGGATGGCGGCGTAAACGCCCTGTCCGGCCGGGTTGGCGCAATTAATTCGTAGGCCGGATAAGACGCATGAGCGTCGACATCCGGCATATTTAATCTATGCCTCGCTTTGTTCCACAATATATTTATCACTTTATTAACAGATGAAACCTTAATTAAACATTAAGATCCCCAATAATTACTTCCGCGCATCCTTCGTTCCCAATCAGAATAAATATTGAGGAATATCAAAATTGGCTCAAATTATTATCCAATTGCACATTCCGTCACATTTATTCTATTGATGATAGAAACCATTCTCATTATCATTGATTTGTTGATTATTTACTCTTTCCTTACGTTGGCTAATCATCTGGTCTCATGCCGCCCTGTCGCCCCATGAGGTAATCATCCAGTTAGCGAGATATAAGTAGGTCCCTATGCAATTCACTCCTGACAGTGCGTGGAAAATTACCGGTTTTGCTCGTGAAATCAGCCCGGCTTATCGACAGAAACTGTTATCCCTCGGCATGCTGCCCGGGTCGTCCTTCAATGTGGTTCGTGTCGCCCCGCTCGGCGATCCTATTCATATTGAAACGCGTCGCGTAAGTCTGGTATTGCGTAAGAAGGATCTGGCGTTATTAGAAGTGGAAGCGGTTTCCTGTTAATACAGTGAGTCTATTAAAATGAAAAAACTAACCATTGGTTTAATTGGTAATCCTAATTCCGGCAAGACAACCTTATTCAACCAGCTCACCGGTGCACGCCAGCGTGTGGGTAACTGGGCTGGTGTGACCGTCGAGCGTAAAGAAGGTCATTTTGCGACCACAGACCATCAGGTCACGCTGGTCGATTTACCCGGCACCTATTCTCTGACGACAATCTCATCTCAAACCTCTCTCGATGAGCAAATTGCCTGCCACTACATTTTAAGCGGTGACGCGGATCTGTTGATCAACGTGGTCGATGCTTCAAACCTTGAACGCAACCTCTACCTGACGTTGCAACTGCTTGAGCTGGGTATTCCCTGCATCGTCGCACTGAACATGCTGGATATTGCTGAGAAACAGCAAATCCGTATCGATATCGACGCCCTCTCCGCTCGTCTTGGCTGCCCGGTGGTTCCGCTGGTTTCCACCCGCGCCCGCGGCATTGAAGCACTGAAGCTGGCGATCGATCGCTACAAAGAAAACGACACCGTCGAGCTGGTCCATTATGCCCAGCCACTGCTGCAAGAAGCTGATACCCTCGCCGATGCGATGGCTAAAGATATGCCGCTTAAACAGCGCCGCTGGCTGGGCCTGCAGATGCTGGAAGGCGATATCTACAGCCGTGCTTACGCCGGTGATGCAGCACAAAATCTTGATGCCGCGGTTGCTCGTCTGAGCGAGACAATGGACGACCCGGCGCTGCATATTGCCGATGCGCGTTACCAGTGCATTGCCGCTATCTGCGATACCGTCAGTAATACCCTGACGGCAGAGCCGAGCCGTTTCACCACCGCGGTAGATAAAATTATCCTCAACCGCTTCCTCGGTCTGCCGATTTTCCTGTTCGTGATGTACCTGATGTTCCTGCTCGCCATCAACATTGGCGGCGCGCTGCAACCGTTGTTTGATGTTGGCTCCGTAGCGCTCTTTATCCATGGTATTCAGTGGATTGGCTATACGCTACATTTCCCGGATTGGCTAACCATCTTCCTGGCCCAGGGCCTTGGCGGCGGGATTAACACCGTGCTACCGCTGGTACCGCAAATCGGCATGATGTACCTGTTCCTCTCCTTCCTTGAAGACTCAGGTTACATGGCACGCGCCGCGTTTGTGATGGACCGACTAATGCAGGCGCTGGGACTGCCGGGCAAATCGTTCGTCCCGCTGATCGTCGGCTTTGGCTGTAACGTACCATCAGTGATGGGCGCACGTACGCTGGACGCCCCGCGTGAGCGTCTGATGACCATCATGATGGCACCGTTTATGTCCTGTGGCGCACGTCTGGCGATTTTCGCTGTCTTTGCCGCCGCGTTCTTTGGTCAGAACGGCGCGTTGGCGGTCTTCTCGCTGTACGTACTAGGTATCGTTATGGCGGTGTTGACCGGCCTGATGCTCAAACACACCATCATGCGTGGCGAAGCTACACCGTTCGTGATGGAGCTTCCGGTGTACCACGTGCCGCACATTAAGAGTCTGATCATTCAAACCTGGCAGCGCCTGAAAGGCTTCGTTCTGCGTGCTGGTAAAGTCATTATCATCGTCAGCATTTTCCTCAGCGCGTTCAACAGCTTCTCGCTAAGCGGAAAAATCGTCGACAACATCAACGACTCCGCGTTGGCTTCCGTTAGCCGCGTTATTACCCCTGTCTTTAAACCGATTGGTGTTCACGAAGATAACTGGCAGGCAACCGTCGGTCTGTTCACCGGCGCGATGGCGAAAGAAGTGGTTGTCGGTACGCTGAACACGCTCTATACCGCAGAAAACATTCAGGAAGAAGAGTTCAACCCGGCAGATTTCCACCTCGGTGACGAGCTGCTCGGTGCGGTGGATGAAACCTGGCAAAGCCTGAAAGACACCTTCAGCCTGAGCGTGCTGGCCAACCCTATCGAAGCCAGTAAAGGTGACGGTGAGATGGCTACCGGCGCAATGGGCGTGATGGGCGAGAAATTCGGCAGCGCTGCTGCGGCATACAGCTACCTGATTTTCGTGCTGCTGTATGTACCGTGCATTTCTGTGATGGGCGCCATCGCACGTGAATCCAGCCGTGGCTGGATGAGCTTCTCGATTCTGTGGGGTTTGAACATCGCCTACTCTCTGTCGACGCTGTTTTATCAGACGGTCAGCTACAAAGAGCACCCGACCTACAGCCTGGTGTGCATTTTAGCCGTCATCCTGTTTAACATCGTGTTGCTGGGTCTGCTACGTCGCGCTCGCAGCCACGTGGACCTCGCGCTGCTGGCGACCAACAGGACGGCAAGTTCCTGCTGTTCAAGCACCACTGGCGATTGCCACTAAGGTTATCGACGATGGCATCGCTTATTCAGGTTCGTGATTTACTGGCTCTGCGGGGGCGCATGGAGGCGAAGCAAATTAGCCACACGCTGCATACCCCGCAGCCCATGATTGACGCCATGCTGAATCAGTTAGAGAAGATGGGCAAAGCGGTGCGGATTCAGGAGGATGCTGATGGGTGTCTGTCCGGAAGCTGCAAAAGCTGCCCGGAAGGTAAAGCCTGCCTGCGCGAGTGGTGGGCTTTGCGCTAATCAGCTGCTCTTTGCCGGATAGCGCTACGCTTATCCGGCCTACAAATAACTGCAAATGTTCAGGCCGGATAAAGCGTTTACGCTGATATCCGGCTTTTTGCGTAATGGATTCCACTAAAAGGTCTTTGTTTCAGCAAAACAGATTTATCCTTCAGCCTGCCGCGCATCATTATCAACTCATGGATGATTACTGGCGACCAGGAAAGTAGAGTCTCGTCATCTTGTTTCTCAGGTGACGGATCGCCATGAATACTGACACTTCTACTACGCCACATGATGCGATTTTCAAAACGTTCTTAAACCACCCAGCGACCGCACGTGACTTTCTTCAGCTCCATCTTCCAGCCTCTTTGCAAAAACTGTGCGATCTGAAAACGCTACAACTGGAATCGGGCAGCTTTATTGAGGACGATTTGCGCGCATACTACTCTGATGTACTGTGGTCGTTAAAAACATGCGAAGGCGATGGCTATATTTACACCATCATTGAGCATCAGAGTACCGCCGATGCCCATATGGCGTTTCGGCTAATGCGTTATGCCATTGCGGTAATGCATCGGCATTTGGCTGCAGGCCACAAGAAACTCCCGCTGGTGATACCTATGCTTTTTTATCATGGCTCAGCAAGCCCATACCCCTACTCACTTTGTTGGCTGGACGAGTTTGATGACCCAAAATCCGCCAGACAACTTTATAGCACCGCGTTTCCACTGATCGATATCACCGTCGTGCCCGATGACGAGATCATGCAGCATCGCCGGATGGCGCTGCTGGAACTTATCCAAAAACATATTCGTAAACGCGATTTGATGGGGCTGGTAGAAAAACTGGCCATCCTGCTTGTTAAAGGACACGCTAATGACAACCAGTTGAAAGCCTTGTTTAATTATTTAATCCAGGCCGGGAACACCACACATTTTAGCGAATTTCTTCATGAAGTCGCCGAACGTTTACCCCAACATAAGGAAAAGTTGATGACTATCGCCGAAAGATTACGTCAGGAAGGGCACCTTAATGGTCTTCAGGAAGGTCATAGAAAAGGGTTAAAAGAGGGGTTACAAACGGGTCTGCAACAAGGTAAACGAGAGGAAGCTTTACGTATTGCATCAACCATGCAGGCTGATGGTATAGACCCGCTGACCATCTTCAGAATTACCGGTCTGACCGCTGAGGATCTGGCTACGCGTAGCCATTAATCTCAGGCCCGGCAAGCGTGGCTGTGCCGGGCAACGCAACGGATTTATAACCGCTGTTTTAACGTCACCAGCGCAGAGCAGAACTCGGCAGGATGCGAGATAAACGGCGCATGAGCGGCTTTAGCAAACACCAGTGACTCACTCTTCGGCCACAGAGCATCCAGCATTGGCACCACTTTGCGCGGAACCAGGCCATCGAGATAACCGTATAAGCGCAGGAACGGCAGGTTTAACGCACAGAGCGGTTCACGTAGATCGACCGTTTTCAGGATCTCCAGTCCACCATTGAGCACGTCGACGTCCGGCATGGGGAGCGCCAGTACCGTTTTCTTCAGCGCCCGTGCATCCTGACGCGCGGTTTCCGTGCCCATCGTCTGCAATGCCAGAAAACGCTCTACCGTTTTCTGGAAGTCTTCGCTTAGCTGCTGCTGGAAGCCAGCCAGTACCTCTGGTTTAATGCCCGGCCACGTTTCGCGCGCGCTAAAACAGGGAGAAGAGGCAACCGTCACCAGCGCCTGAACGCGCTCAGGATGGGTCAATGCTACCTGACTCGCCACCAGACCGCCCAGACTCCAGCCGAGCCAGATGGCTTCCCCCGGAGCCTGTCTTAATACCCGTTCAGCCATCTCTTCCAGCGACATCGCGCCAAAACCCTGACTACGGCCAAATCCCGGTAAGTCGACAAGATGCAGTGTAAAATGCGAGCTCAGTTCCTCGCTTATGCAATGCCACACCTCTGCATTCAGTCCCCATCCGTGCAGCAGCACAAGATGGCAATTTCCCGAACCCTGGGTCTGCCACCAGATGTCATTCATCAGTTACTGTTCTCTTTTAGCTAACAAGGATGTCTCTATGCTAACAGTACCAGGATTATGCTGGCTATGCCGAATGCCGCTGAGGTTGGGGCATTGGGGGATTTGCTCAGTCTGCACACAGGCAATACGCCAGCACGACAGTCTGTGCCCGCAGTGCGGACTACCGGCCATTCACACCTCGGTTCCCTGTGGTCGTTGCCTACAAAAACCACCGCCGTGGCAGCGCCTGGTTTCAGTCAGCGACTATGTTCCTCCAGTAAGCGGGCTTATCCACCAGCTTAAATTTTCACGACGCAACGAAATAGCCCCTGCGCTTGCACGTCTGCTGTTGCTGGAGGTATTGCAGGCCCGACGCACTCACGGTTCCCCCCTGCCAGACAGGCTCATCAGCGTACCGCTCTGGCAACGTCGTCATTGGCGCAGGGGATTTAATCAAAGTGACTTGCTATGCCGTCCTTTGGCACGTTGGCTGGGCTGCGACTGGGACAGGCAGGCCATAACACGGGTGCGGGCGACCGCTACACAACACCATCTCAGCGCCCGGTTACGCAAACGTAACCTGAAAAATGCCTTTCGCCTTGAATTGCCAGTGCAGGGACTCCATATGGTTATTGTGGATGATGTCGTCACTACCGGAAGTACCGTCGCGGAAATCGCGCAGCTGCTTTTACGCAACGGCGCGGCGACTGTCCAGGTATGGTGCCTGTGTCGAACCTTGTAGAGCCTCGATGATGGGCGTATTATAACCAAGTAAAATAGTCAACTATTAGGCCATTACTATGATCCATATTTCCGATGCTGCACAAGCGCACTTTGCCAAACTGCTGGCAAATCAGGAAGAAGGGACACAAATCCGTGTATTTGTGATCAATCCCGGCACGCCTAACGCTGAATGTGGCGTTTCTTATTGTCCGCCGGACGCCGTGGAAGCAACCGACACCGCCATTAAATTTGACCTGCTGACCGCATATGTTGATGAACTGAGCGCACCGTATCTGGAAGATGCAGAAATCGATTTCGTCACTGACCAATTAGGTTCTCAGCTGACCCTGAAAGCACCGAACGCAAAAATGCGCAAAGTTGCCGATGATGCGCCGTTGATGGAACGCGTGGAGTATATGCTGCAATCGCAGATCAACCCACAGCTGGCTGGCCACGGTGGTCGTGTCTCTCTGATGGAAATTACCGATGAAGGCTTCGCCATTCTGCAGTTTGGCGGCGGCTGTAACGGCTGTTCAATGGTCGACGTTACGCTGAAAGAAGGTATCGAGAAACAGCTATTGGCTGAATTCCCCGAACTGAAGGGCGTTCGTGATTTAACCGAACACCAGCGTGGTGAGCACTCTTACTACTAACGACCAGACCAGTAGAGTATTCGCAGCCCCGATAAGACACATCAGCGTCGTCATCGGGCATTGATGCCGGATAGTCGCGTTAACGCGTTATCCGGCCCTCGACCTAACCGGGCCAACATTCCTCTGTTACATTCCTGCAATAAAACCCTCCATAATTTGACCAGCTTCTCATAATTTAAATTTTGCCTGCCCAGGTGATTTTCAAGCGCAGCATGTTACCCGTATCATTCGTATCAGCACCCAAGACGCATATAACAGCCAGCTAAACTGATTAGTTTTACAGGCAATCAGCATTGGTGCTGTGAATACTCTGTTCCCGGTCGGGACAATCGGAATTTGTCATCTAAACACTGACGTTACCCATAACAAAGTAAAGGCCAGGTAAATCATGCCATTAGTCATCGTTGCTATCGGTGTAATCTTGTTACTCCTCCTGATGATCCGTTTCAAAATGAACGGTTTCATCGCTCTCGTCCTGGTGGCGCTTGCTGTCGGATTGATGCAAGGGATGCCACTGGATAAAGTCATTGGTTCTATTAAAGCCGGTGTCGGCGGAACCCTTGGCAGCCTCGCCCTGATTATGGGTTTTGGCGCCATGCTGGGCAAAATGTTGGCAGACTGCGGCGGTGCGCAGCGCATTGCGACCACGCTGATTGCTAAATTCGGCAAAAAACACATTCAATGGGCGGTGGTCTTAACCGGCTTCACCGTTGGTTTTGCCCTGTTCTACGAAGTCGGCTTCGTGCTGATGCTGCCGCTGGTATTCACCATCGCTGCTGCTGCGAATATTCCGCTGCTGTACGTTGGTGTGCCGATGGCCGCTGCGCTGTCCGTGACTCACGGCTTCCTGCCGCCGCACCCGGGTCCGACCGCTATCGCGACCATTTTCCACGCCGATATGGGTAAAACCCTGCTGTTTGGTACGATTCTGGCAATCCCGACCGTCATTCTCGCAGGTCCGGTTTACGCACGTTTCCTGAAAGGCATCGATAAGCCGATCCCGGAAGGTCTGTACAGCGCGAAAACCTTCACTGAAGAAGAAATGCCGGGCTTTGGCGTCAGCGTCTGGACCTCTCTGGTACCGGTCATTCTGATGGCGATGCGCGCCGTCGCGGAGATGATTCTGCCAAAAGGTCATGCTTTCCTGACGGTGGCAGAATTCCTTGGCGACCCGGTCATGGCTACGCTTATCGCGGTGCTGATTGCGATGTTCACGTTTGGTCTGAACCGTGGACGTTCGATGGATCAGATTAACGACACGCTGGTGTCCTCAATCAAAATCATCGCGATGATGCTGTTGATCATCGGTGGTGGCGGTGCCTTCAAACAGGTCCTGGTGGATAGCGGCGTCGACAAATACATCGCTTCAATGATGCACGGCTCTAACGTTTCTCCGCTGCTGATGGCATGGTCTATTGCTGCGGTACTGCGTATCGCACTGGGTTCTGCAACCGTTGCAGCAATCACTGCAGGTGGGATTGTGGCACCGCTGATCGCGACCACCGGCGTAAGCCCAGAGCTGATGGTTATCGCAGTAGGTTCCGGTTCCGTCATTTTCTCCCACGTGAACGATCCTGGCTTCTGGCTGTTCAAGGAGTACTTCAACCTGACCATCGGTGAAACCATCAAGTCATGGTCAATGCTGGAAACCATTATCTCCGTCTGCGGTCTGGTAGGGTGTCTGCTGCTGGGTATGGTGGTTTAATCGAGACGGCTTGTAGGCCGGATAAGGCAAAGCCGCCATCCGGCAGCCTGATGGCGCTACGCTTATCAGGCCTACATACTACGAGCTATCACCATAAAAAAGCCGGGGAAATCCCCGGCATTTTTACTTTTTCTTCGCAGCCGCTTTTCGCCGTCTGTCCAAATCCTTAATCAGCTTGTTCACCCCTTCATTGGCAAACATCTGTTCAAGCGTGGCGGTAAGCTTACGCCGCCAATTTTTGTACTGATCGCTGGTGCCCGGAATATTGACTGGTTCCGCCATATCCAGCCAGTCTTCAGGCTGTAGACCCAGAAGTGCACTGTTGCTGTCGGCGATATAACGCTGCATCCCGCGATTGAGGATCGGCGTCATCGACATCAGCGATGCCTTATGCCCGGCACGTTTTGGCAGACAACCGTACTTATGCAGCGCATCCAGCAACCCCTGCTTGGCCAGTTCCCGGTCCTGATACAACCCCCGCAGCACAACCTCATCCGGATACAGCCCCAGCGCTTTACCCAACGTCAGGTCGCCGCTGTCCCAATAGCCTTTAAGCGTAGGAAGGTCATGCGTCGCCGCGACTGCCATTGATTGTTCCGGGTACGCTTTTGGTGCGCGGAAATTCTTCTCATGGTCATTCTCAAAATAGAGCACCTTGTAGGAATACACACCGCTATCACGCAGTTTGCTGACAATCTCTACCGGCACAGTACCCAGATCTTCACCAATCACCATACAGTGATGGCGTTTACTTTCCAGCGCCAGAATAGAGAGTAGGTCATCAACCGGATAATGGACGTAGGCGCCGTGATCGGCAGTCTCTCCGTAGGGGATCCACCACAGGCGCAGCATCGACATCACATGATCGATACGCAACGCGCCGCAGTTCTGCATATTGGCACGCAGCAGTTCGATAAACGGTTCGTAGGCCCGTGCCGTGATGATGTGCGGATCCATCGGCGGCAGCCCCCAGTTTTGCCCAAGCGGCCCAAGAATATCCGGCGGCGCACCAACGGAGGCTTTCAGACAATACAGTTCACGGTCACACCAGGTCTCTGACCCACCTTCTGCCACACCAACTGCCAGATCACGATACAACCCAATCGGCATGGCAAAGCCCTGACTGGTTTCCCAGCAATCCGCAAATTGGGTATACGCCAGCCACTGCAGCCACAGGTAGAAATCCACCTCGTCACGATGCTCTGCGCAGAACTGTTTGACCTCCGGCGAATCTACCGACTGGAAAGCTTCCGGCCATACCGGCCATCCCCAGCGCAACGTATCCTCTTTCACCTGATGCGCATGCAGCGCATCAAAGGCTGCCTGCCAGTACAGACTGTCGCCTTCCTGAGTCACAAACTGGCGAAATGCCGCCATCTGCTCATCATCACGAGCGGAGAAGCCTTTCCACGCCATGCGCAGCGCGGTCATCTTCAGTGCGGTAACGGCAGAATAATCAACCCATTCGGCATCCCGCGCACGTTGCAGGGCTTGCTGAGTTGTGGGTTTCAGCCACCAGCTTTGCGCCTCTTTGCTTAGATGAAAATCCTCCACTGCGTTGACGTCGATATAAATGACGTTCAACCAGCGACGCGAAGACGGACTGTACGGGCTGGCGCTCTCCGGATTCGCCGGATACAACGCATGAATCGGATTAAGACCGATAAACGCCCCTCCGCGTTTCGCCACGTCCACCAGCATGGTACGGAGATCGCCAAAGTCGCCAATCCCCCAGTTTTTCTCTGAACGCAGGGTGTAGAGCTGAACGCACGCGCCCCACAGTTTTTGCCCCTCCAGCAGCGCCTGCGGTTCATAGCAGCGTTTTGGCGCCACAATGACGCGACAGTGAGTGCGCAGCTCGCCCTGCGTCAATGTCAGCGTGTGATAGCCCTCCGGCAGTTTCGTCGGAAGGTGAAAAGATTTGCCGCCGGTGGCATGCCCTTTGTGCTGCACACCATCTTCAGTGGTCAGCAGCCAGCTAAACTCCCCGCAACCTTCAACCGCCAGTGGCATTTTCTTACCCGCGGTATACACCATGACATTGGGCACCGGCGTCACCGCCACCTGCGTGGCGGCGGTGGTGCGATGCATGGCTTCAAGCAAACGCCGCTTGGTTTCGGCACCAATAGACTGCGGTTTGCCGTGAGCGTTAATGTAATTGGGGCTGATCCCCGCCGCCAGCGCGGCATTATCCAGACGTTTGCTTTCCATCGCGATTCCTTAGCGTTTCGCCTGCCAGATACGAGCCTGATAATCGCGGATTGAGCGGTCTGAACTGAACATGCCGCAGCGCGCGGTATTCAGGATCGCCGCCCGCGTCCAGGCATCCTGGTCACGGTACAACACATCAACTTGCTTCTGGGCTTCAACGTAGGCCGCGAAGTCCGCCATCACCAGATACGGGTCACCGCCCTGCTTACCTATACTGTGCAGCATCTGGTCAAAAGCATGTTTATCGCCGTCGCTGTATTTACCGCTTTCAAGCTCCTTCAGAATCGCATCCAGCACTTTGTCTTTCTTACGCCATTTCACCGGGTCATAGCCTTTCGCTTTCAGCGCCTTCACCTCTTCCACCGTGTGGCCAAAGATAAAGATATTCTCATCACCCACCTTCTCAGCGATTTCGACGTTAGCGCCATCCAGCGTACCCACCGTTAACGCGCCGTTCAGCGCCAGTTTCATGTTACCGGTGCCGGAGGCCTCTTTGCCCGCCGTCGAGATCTGCTCGGAGATATCCGCCGCCGGGATCAGCATTTCCGCCGCCGAGACGCAGTAATCCGGCAGGAACACGACCTTCAGCTTATCGCCAACTTTCGGGTCGTTATTGATGGTTTCCGCTACCTTGTTAATGGCGAAAATGATGTTCTTCGCCAGGTAGTAACCCGGAGCCGCTTTCGCCCCAAACAGGAATACGCGCGGTACGCGATCCGTCTGCGGGTTTTCACGGATTTCTTTGTACAATGCCAGAATATGCAACAGGTTCAGGTGCTGGCGTTTGTACTCATGCAGGCGCTTGATCTGAATATCAAAGATAGCGTTAGTCGTTATCTCAATACCGGTACGCGCTTTAATAAACTTCACCAGCCGTTCTTTGTTCGCCAGCTTGATATCGCGGTACTGCTGACGGAATTTCGCATCGTCGGCGTATTTTTCCAGGTTAATCAGTTGGTCTAAATCGTTGGCCCACTCTTTTTTCAGCGACTTATCCAGCAGCGCTGCAAGCGCCGGGTTGCACTGCTTGATCCAACGACGCGGGGTAATTCCGTTAGTCACATTATGGAATTTGTTCGGCCACAGCTGGTGGTATTCCGGGAACAGATCTTTCACCACCAGATCAGAGTGCAGCGCTGCCACACCATTAACCGCAAAGCCGCTGACTACGCACATATTCGCCATGCGCACTTGTTTGTTGTGCACCACCGCCAGCTTCGCCCAAACGGCGGCATCGCCTGGCCAGGTTTTATCGACCAGTTTCTTAAAGCGGTCATTAATCTCTTTGATGATTTGCATATGACGCGGCAGCAGCGCCTTCACCAGCTTCTCATCCCAGCACTCAAGCGCTTCAGGCATCAGAGTATGGTTGGTGTAAGCAAACGTCTTGCTGGTGATCGCCCATGCATCGTCCCAGCTCATCTGATGCTCATCGATCAGCACGCGCAGCAGTTCAGGGATCGCAATAGTCGGGTGGGTGTCGTTCAGTTGAATAACTTCGTAGTCGGCCAGTTCGTGCAGTTTACGTCCCGCCAGATGATGACGGCGCAGAATGTCTGCTACGGAGCAGGCACACTGGAAGTACTGCTGCATCAGGCGCAGCTTTTTACCTGCCGTATGGTTATCGTTTGGGTACAACACTTTAGTGAGTTTTTCGGCGTCGATCCCCTGCTGTTCCGCACGCAGGAAATCACCGTCATTAAATTTGGTCAGGTTAAACGGGTGCGCATGAGTGGCCTGCCACAGACGTAGAGGTTGTGCCACGCCGTTGCGGTAGCCCAGTACCGGCAGGTCCCAGGCCTGACCGGTGATGGTGAATCCCGGCTCCCAGCGCCCGTCTTTGGTGACCTTGCCGCCAATGCCGACTTGCACATCCAGTGCTTCATTGTGGCGAAACCACGGGTAGCTGCCGCGATGCCAGTCATCCGGCGCTTCCATCTGTTGACCATCAGCAAATGACTGACGGAACAAACCGTACTGATAGTTGAGGCCGTAACCCGTCGCCGACTGGCCAACCGTTGCCATCGAATCGAGGAAACACGCGGCCAGACGACCCAGCCCTCCGTTCCCCAACGCCGGATCGGTTTCTTCTTCCAGCAAGTCGGTCAGGTTGATGTCGTGTGCTTTCAGCTCGTCGCTCACCGCCTGATACCAGCCCAGATTGAGCAAGTTGTTCCCCGTCAGACGACCAATCAAAAACTCCATTGAGATGTAGTTAACATGACGCTGATTTTTTGCCGGTTTCACCGCAGGCTGGGCACTGAGTAATTCAGCCAACGCCCCACTCACGGCCTGCCACCACTGGCGCGACGTCATTTCGTGAGCCGACGATAAACCGAAGCGCTGCCACTGACGTGTCAGGGCAGCCTGAAATTGATCTTTGTTGAAAGTAGGCTGTGACATAGGGATTCCAGGTCCTTAGGTAATAAACAACGTTATCGCTAGTTTGCCAGGCTCGTTGTTGACCTTCCTCATCCTGCCAGGGATTAGACAGGGAGGAGGAGCGGGGATGAGCGTTAAAATGTGATCGCCGCCACTTTAAGAGGGGGTGTTATGGCCGATAAATACGCAGGTTATCCGCATACCCTCTGAAATGCATCGCGGTTTTCGCATTAATCAAAAGAGATTATCCAGACAATATCAAACAGGAAGATGACATTTAGAAAAAATATGTAAACGAAGAAATAGTTTCTAACCTGAAATACATATTCTGCTTGAGATATTTCACATGAAAGTTTTAAGTCGAGCACAAAATTCATCGATTTTTATTCATCGCCACAGTAGCCACATTAAAAAAGAGGAATTGTTCCACCCCGTAAAAATAACGCTGGATCCAGTCACCATGCCTGTTGCGACTCTTTAAAACAATTATTGCAATAGATGTATAGATTTGTGACATAGTGCAAAATCAGACACACAAAAAGTCCGCTTAGCTTGCAATAAATCCCGATCTGGCCGACCTTATATCTATTAATTACGAAGCGCAAAAAAAATCGTTTTCCCCCATATTCACACAGTGAAGTGACTAACTTATGTTGATTCCGTCTAAATTAAGTCGTCCGGTTCGACTCGACCATACGGTGGTTCGTGAGCGCCTGCTGGCTAAACTTTCCGGCGCGAACAATTTCAGGCTTGCCCTGATAACAAGTCCTGCTGGTTATGGAAAAACAACGCTTGTTTCACAATGGGCGGCGGGGAAGAACGAATTAGGCTGGTACTCTCTGGATGAAGGCGATAACCAGCAAGAGCGCTTCGCCAGCTATTTGATTGCGGCAATCCAACAGGCGACCGGTGGGCACTGCACCACCAGCGAAGCCATGGTGCAAAAACGCCAGTATGCCAGCCTGACCTCACTGTTTGCCCAGCTGTTCATTGAACTGGCGGAGTGGCATCGTCCACTCTATCTGGTCGTGGATGATTATCATCTGATCTCCAATCCAGCCATCCACGAAGCAATGCGTTTTTTCCTGCGCCATCAGCCGGAAAATCTGACGTTAGTCGTGCTGTCGCGTAACCTACCGCAACTGGGCATTGCCAACCTGCGCGTACGCGATCAACTGCTGGAAATCGGCAGCCAGCAGCTGGCCTTTAACCACCAGGAAGCCAAACAATTTTTTGACCGCCGCCTGTCCTCCCCGATTGAGGCTGCGGAAAGTAGCCGCATGTGCGATGACGTTGCAGGCTGGGCCACGGCGTTACAGCTGATCGCCTTATCTGCCCGTCAGAACAACCATTCTGCCCACCAGTCGGCACGACGTCTGGCCGGTATCAACGCCAGCCATTTATCCGATTATCTGGTCGATGAAGTCCTGGACAGCGTCGATATCGGAACCCGCCATTTCCTGCTAAAAAGCGCCATCCTGCGCTCGATGAACGATGCGCTGATTGTTCGGGTCACGGGCGAAGAAAACGGCCAAATGCGGCTGGAGGAAATTGAGCGGCAGGGATTATTCCTGCAGCGGATGGATGATGTCGGCGAATGGTTTAGCTATCACCCGCTATTTGGCAGCTTTTTACGCCAGCGTTGTCAGTGGGAGTTAGCTACCGAACTTCCTGAAATACACCGCGCCGCCGCTGAAAGCTGGATGGCGCAAGGTTTTCCGACGGAAGCCATCCACCACGCGCTGGCGGCAGGTGACGCCCATATGCTGCGCGATATTCTGCTTAACCATGCGTGGGGACTGTTTAACCACAGCGAATTGGCATTACTTGAAGAATCATTGAAAGCTCTGCCGTGGGAAAGCCTGCTGGAAAATCCACGCCTGGTGCTGCTGCAGGCCTGGCTGATGCAAAGCCAACACCGCTACAGCGAAGTTAACACCCTGCTGGCTCGCGCAGAGCAGGAAATGAAAGGCGATATGGAACAGACGCTACATGCCGAATTTAACGCTTTGCGTGCGCAGGTAGCGATTAACGACGGCAACCCGGACGAGGCAGAACGTCTGGCAAAACTGGCACTGGATGAATTACCGATTGCCTGGTTTTATAGTCGTATCGTTGCCACGTCAGTGCACGGTGAAGTCCTGCACTGTAAAGGCGACCTCACGCGTTCTCTGGCGTTGATGCAGCAAACAGAGCAAATGGCGCGTCATCATGACGTCTGGCATTACGCGCTGTGGAGTCTGATCCAACAAAGCGAAATTTTATTTGCCCAGGGCTTTTTACAGGCCGCCTGGGAGACACAGGAAAAAGCGTTCCAGCTGATTAAAGAGCAGCATCTGGAACAGCTGCCGATGCACGAATTTCTGGTGCGTATACGGGCGCAACTCCTGTGGGCATGGGCGCGTCTGGATGAATCAGAGGCCTCTGCCCGCAGCGGCATTGAACTGCTTGCAACCTTCCAGCCGCAGCAACAGCTTCAGTGCCTGGCGCTGCTGGTTCAGTGTTCGCTGGCGCGGGGCGATTTGGACAACGCTCGCAGCCTGCTTAACCGTCTGGAAAACCTGCTGGGCAACGGCCACTATCACAGCGACTGGATCTCCAACGCCGATAAAGTGCGCGTCATTTACTGGCAAATGGTCGGTGACAAAAACTCCGCCGCCAACTGGCTGCGCCACACGCCGAAACCAGAATTCGCTAACAACCACTTCCTGCAAAGCCAGTGGCGTAACATCGCCCGCGCGCAGATCCTGCTGGGTGAGTTTGAACCGGCAGAAATTGTGCTGGAAGAACTAAACGAAAATGCGCGTAACCTGCGCCTGATGAGCGATCTTAACCGTAACCTGCTGCTGCTTAACCAGTTGTACTGGCAAGCGGGGCGTAAAAATGATGCACAGCGGGTGTTGCTCGATGCCCTGCAACTGGCGAACCGCACCGGGTTCATCAGCCACTTTGTGATCGAAGGCGAGGCCATGGCGCAGCAGCTACGCCAGCTGATTCAGCTCAACACATTACCGGAACTTGAGCAGCATCGTGCGCAGCGTATTTTGCGCGAGATTAACCAGCATCACCGCCACAAATTCGCCCACTTTGATGAAGGGTTCGTTGAACGCCTGCTCACCCACCCGGACGTCCCGGAGCTGATCCGTACCAGCCCGCTGACCCAACGTGAATGGCAGGTTCTCGGTCTGATTTATTCTGGCTACAGCAACGAGCAGATTGCCGGTGAGCTGGCTGTTGCTGCGACGACCATTAAGACGCATATCCGCAACTTGTACCAAAAGCTTGGCGTGGCGCACCGCCAGGATGCGGTGCAACATGCGCAGAAGCTGCTGAAAATGATGGGGTATGGCGTTTAGTTAACGCCTGATGCGCTACGCGTATCAGGCCTGGAATTCGCTTAGCACAGCTCTAACTGGATATGATGGTCAGCAATGACCTGCATCACGCCAGCAGGCGGCAGCGTGTCGGTATATACCGCATCGACCATGCTGATACTGCCCATGTTCACCATCGCATTACGACCAAACTTCGAATGATCCACCACCAGCATCACATGACGTGAATTCTCAATAATGGCGCGTTTGGTGCGAACTTCGTGATAATCAAACTCCAGCAGCGAACCATCGCTGTCGATACCGCTTATCCCTAAGATGCCAAAGTCCAGACGAAACTGTGAAATAAAGTCGAGGGTCGCTTCGCCCATAATCCCACCATCGCGGCTTCGCAGTTCGCCACCGGCCAGAATAATGCGGAAGTCCTCTTTTGCCATCAGCGTATTCGCCACATTGAGATTGTTGGTCACAATGCGCAGGTTGCTGTGATTAAGCAGCGCATGAGCGACCGCTTCCGGCGTGGTGCCAATGTCGATAAACAGCGTGGAGCCGTTCGGGATCTGCGTGGCAACTTTACGGGCAATACGCTCTTTTTCCGCCGTCTGTGTCGCCTTACGGTCATGCCACGGGGTATTCACAGAACTGGACGGCAACGCTGCGCCGCCATGATGGCGCAGAATCATGTTCTGATCGGCCAGATCGTTGAGATCCCGGCGAATCGTTTGTGGGCTGACGGAGAAATGCTCCACCAGCTCTTCGGTGCTGACATATCCCTGTTTTTTTACCAGCTCGATGATCGCGTCATGTCGTTGTGTTTGCTTCATTATTGTTCCCTGAAATTACGTTCGTTTTCGCACATGAATAGTATCGGCAAACGCCATTGCCAGACCCACGGCCAACCCGGCGATATGAGCGCCATTCGCCATCGACATGCCGAATAGATCAAACCAGCCGGCAACAATCCAGATCAAAGCAAAGATAATCAAACCACGCTGCAGGAAAATACCGCTTTGCGGATCACGCTCGCCGCGCAACCACACATAGCCCATCAGCGCATATACCACGCCAGACAACCCACCAAACCACGGGCCGCTAAATTTCTGCTGAACATAGCCGCTCAACAGGGCGCTGATCACGGTAATAACAATCAGTTTTCCACTACCCAGACGCTTTTCAACCGCACCGCCGAGATACCACCACCACAACAGGTTGAACAGAATGTGCATCAGAGAGAAGTGCATAAACGCGTGGGTGAAATAACGCCAGAATTCAAATTTCAGCGTAGGATCAAACGGCCATGCCAGCCAGAGCATAACCGCCTGGTCACCCATCACATTCATCGCGATAAACACCAGCACACACGCGGCCATCACCGCCCAGGTCACCGGCCCCGCACGTTCGCGTAACGTGGCAAGAAACGGATAGCGTTGATAGCGCAAACCACTGTCGGTCTGGCCCGACTGCCAGCTTGCCGCCAGATAACGCGGATCGCCCGGATTCTCCAGAAAACGCGCCAGTTCAGCCCGCACGCGCTCGGCCTGGGACTCATCCGCCAGCCAGACATCCGTTTGCTGATGTTGTTGAATCGTCAGAATAACGCCCTGTGTCGCCATGTAATCAACAAACGCCTGCGCCACGCGGGGGTTAGCAAAAGAGGTAATCATCAACATTGTTGCTGTCGCTTCATCCACACAAAAGAGGACAGTATATAGACCCAGCCTGTTTCAGGCTGCATCTTTGTTAGCTTACGAACCAAACGTCACTTCTGCCGGAAAATGTCGATGCCAGGCATCAAAGCCGCCGTCGACGCTGTAAACCGCATCATAACCTTGCTGAAGCAGATACTGCGCCGCACCTTTACTGCTGTTGCCGTGATAGCACATCACCATCACGGCGGTATCGAAATCGTGGTCACGCATAAACGTCCCCAGCGTATCGTTCGTCAGATGAAACGCCTGGGGCGCGTGACCCATCGCATAACTTTGCGGATCGCGAATATCCACCAGCACCGCCATTCCGTGCAGTAGTTTCTGATGGGCTTCTTCGACATTGATACATTCAAACTGATCCATGGTGTTCTCTTTTTAAGTTCTACTTATGTTCTGGCAGGTAACCAATATTACCCTCCAGTGTACGTTGCCTGAGCAGGTAAACGCCATAATGTTATATGTATCACTGTAAATTGTTTATCCGATGTTACCAATGGCGCGATTCTTTGCTATTATGCTCGATAACGAACATTAATGAGCTATAACGAAAGTGCGAGAGGCCAGCATGGAAACCAAAGATCTGATTGTGATAGGTGGAGGCATCAACGGTGCCGGTATCGCGGCAGATGCCGCTGGACGCGGTTTATCCGTGCTGATGCTGGAAGCACAGGATTTAGCCTGCGCGACCTCCTCCGCCAGTTCCAAACTCATCCACGGTGGCCTGCGCTACCTGGAACACTACGAATTCCGCCTGGTTAGCGAAGCGCTGGCCGAACGTGAAGTGCTGTTGAAAATGGCACCGCATATCGCCTTCCCAATGCGCTTTCGCCTGCCCCACCGCCCGCACCTGCGTCCGGCATGGATGATCCGTATTGGTCTGTTTATGTACGATCATCTGGGCAAACGCACCAGTTTGCCGGGCTCGACCGGTTTGCGTTTTGGCGCGGATTCCGTAATGAAACCCGAGATTGTGCGCGGTTTCGAATATTCTGACTGCTGGGTAGACGATGCACGTCTGGTTTTGGCAAACGCCCAAATGGTGGTGCGTAAAGGTGGGGAAGTATTAACCCGTACCCGCGCAACCTCCGCTCGCCGTGAAAACGGTCTGTGGGTTGTTGAAGCTGAAGATATCGATACCGGTAAAAAACACACCTGGCAGGCGCGCGGTCTGGTAAACGCCACCGGCCCGTGGGTAAAAGAGTTCTTCGACGACGGCATGCACCTGCCATCACCATACGGTATCCGCCTGATTAAAGGCAGCCACATTGTGGTGCCGCGCGTGCATACCCAGAAGCAGGCGTACATCCTGCAAAACGAAGATAAACGTATTGTGTTTGTTATCCCATGGATGGATGAGTTCTCGATTATCGGGACGACCGACGTGGAGTACAAAGGCGATCCAAAAGCAGTGAAAATTGATGAAAGCGAAATCAATTACCTGCTGAAAGTCTACAACGCTCACTTTAAGAAACAGCTGGGCCGTGACGATATCGTCTGGACCTATTCAGGTGTGCGTCCGCTGTGCGATGACGAATCAGACTCACCACAGGCTATCACCCGTGATTACACGTTGGATATCCATGATGAAAACGGCAAAGCTCCGCTGTTGTCCGTCTTCGGCGGCAAGTTGACGACCTACCGTAAACTGGCCGAACACGCGATGGAAAAACTGTCGTCTTACTATCAGGGCATTGGGCCAGCATGGACCAAAGAGTGCATCCTGCCAGGCGGCGATATTGGTGGCGATCGTGAGGATTACGCGGCAAAACTGCGCCGTCGCTATCCGTTCCTGACCGAGTCGCTGGCGCGCCATTATTCTCGCACCTATGGCAGCAACACGGAATGGATCATCGGCGAAGCGACTTCGGTTGCCGAGTTGGGCGAAGACTTTGGCCATGAATTCTATGAAGCCGAGCTGAAATACCTGGTCGAGCACGAGTGGGTTCGCCGTGCAGAAGATGCACTGTGGCGTCGTACGAAAGAAGGGATGTGGCTAAATGCCGAACAGCAGTCCCGCATGACACAGTGGCTGGCAGAATACGTTGAGAAACACCAGCTATCTCTGGCCTCCTGATAAAAATGCCGGATGGCGGCTAACGCCTTATCCGGCCTACAAGAGTAGATAAATGTAGGCCGGGCAAGCGAAGCGCCCCCGGGCATTTTGCCGGATGGCGGCTAGCGCCTTATCCGGCCTACAAGAGTAGATAAATGTAGGCCGGGCAAGCGAAGCGCCCCCAGGCATTTTGCCGGATGGCGGCTAGCGCCTTATCCGGCCTACAAGAGTAGATAAACGTAGGCCGGGCAAGCGAAGCGCCCCCAGGCATTTTGCCGGATGGCGGCTAACGCCTTATCCGGCCTACAAAAGTAGATAAACGTAGGCCGGGCAAGCGAAGCGCCCCGGGCATTTTGCCGGATGGCGGCTAACGCCTTATCCGGCCTACAAGAGTAGATAAACGTAGGCCGGGCAAGCGAAGCGCCCCCAGGCATTTTGCCGGATGGCGGCTAGCGCCTTATCTGGCCTACAAGAGTAGATAAATGTAGGCCGGGCAAGCGAAGCGCCCCCGGCATCGTGTGTTACAACCGCACCGAATCAATATGCCAGATGTTCTCGGCGTACTCTTTGATCGTCCTGTCCGATGAGAAGTAGCCCATATTGGCGATATTTATCATCGACTTCGTGGTCCACTCTTCCGGGTGGCGATACAGTTCGTCAACTTTGTCCTGGCAATCAACGTAGCTGCGATAGTCCGCCAGCACCTGATAGTGGTCACCAAAGTTAATCAGTGAGTCCACCAGGTCACGGTAGCGTCCCGGCTCCTCGGGGCTGAATACGCCACTGCCAATTTGCGTCAGCACCTGGTGCAGCTCTTCATCTTTCTCGTAATACTCACGCGGCTTGTAGCCCTGGCTGCGTAAAGCCTCGACCTCTTCCGCCGTATTCCCGAAGATAAAGATATTTTCTGCGCCCACATGCTCCAGCATCTCAACGTTAGCGCCGTCCAGCGTCCCGATGGTCAGCGCACCGTTGAGAGCAAATTTCATATTACTGGTCCCGGAGGCTTCGGTTCCGGCCAGTGAGATCTGCTCAGACAGGTCGGCGGCAGGAATAATCACCTGTGCCAGGCTGACGCTGTAGTTAGGAATAAACACCACCTTCAGCTTATCGCCAATCTGCGGATCGTTATTGATCACTTTCGCGACATCGTTAATCAGGTGAATGATGTGCTTCGCCATGTAATAAGCCGAAGCCGCCTTACCGGCAAAAATATTCACACGCGGCACCCACTCGGCATCAGGATCGGCCTTAATGCGGTTGTAGCGGGTAATCACATGCAGCACGTTCATCAACTGACGCTTGTACTCGTGAATACGCTTGATCTGCACATCAAACAGCGATTTCGGATTCACCACCACATTCAGCTGCTGTGCGATGAGCGTCGCCAGGCGCTTTTTGTTCTCCAGCTTCGCATGACGCACCGCCTGGTTCACCAGCGGGAAATCGCAGTGTTGTTCCAGTTCGCTGAGCTGACTGAGATCGGTGCGCCAGGTACGGCCAATGTTCTCATCCAGCACATTGGAAAGCGGCGGGTTCGCCAGCGCCAGCCAACGACGCGGTGTCACACCATTGGTAACGTTGCAAAAACGGGTTGGGAAGATATTTGCAAAATCAGCAAACAGCGACTGTACCATCAGGTTAGAGTGCAACTCCGACACACCGTTAACTTTGTGGCTCACCACGACTGCCAGCCACGCCATACGCACGCGACGGCCGTTCGACTCATCAATGATCGAAGTACGCCCCAACAGACCCGTATCGTTCGGATACTGCTCCTGCAGCGTTTTCAGGAAGTAATCGTTAATCTCAAAGATAATTTGCAGGTGGCGCGGCAGAATTTTACCCAGCATATCCACCGGCCAGGTTTCCAGCGCCTCGCTCATCAGCGTATGGTTGGTATACGAGAAGACCTGACAGCACACCTCAAAGGCATCGTCCCAGCTAAACTTGTGCTCATCAATCAGCAGACGCATCAGCTCAGGAATCGACAGCACCGGATGGGTGTCATTGAGGTGAATAGCAATTTTATCTGCCAGATTATCGTAGGTTTTGTGCAGTTGATAATGACGATTCAGAATGTCCTGCACCGTGGCGGAGACCAGGAAATACTCCTGACGCAAGCGCAGCTCGCGTCCCGAATAGGTGGAGTCATCCGGATACAGCACGCGGGAAACGTTCTCGGAATGGTTTTTATCTTCCACCGCCGCAAAGTAGTCGCCCTGATTGAATTTACCGAGGTTGATTTCGCTACTGGCCTGCGCATTCCACAGACGCAACGTGTTGGTGGCGTCTGTGTCGTAACCAGGGATAATCTGGTCATACGCCACCGCGAGGATCTCTTCGGTCTCAATCCAGCGCGTTTTCTTGCCTTCCTGCTGAATACGCCCACCAAAACGCACTTTGTAACGCGTATTGTGGCGTTTAAATTCCCACGGGTTACCGTATTCCAGCCAGTAGTCCGGCGACTCTTTCTGTCGGCCATCGACAATGTTCTGTTTGAACATCCCGTAGTCATAGCGAATACCGTAACCGCGTCCCGGCAGGCCCAGCGTTGCCAGAGAGTCAAGGAAGCAGGCCGCCAGACGACCAAGGCCGCCGTTACCAAGACCAGGGTCATTCTCTTCGTCAATCAGATCTTCAAGATCCAGCCCCATGCCTTCCAGCGCATTTTTGACATCATCATAAATACCCAATGATAACAGTGCATTGGAAAGCGTGCGGCCAATCAGGAACTCCATAGACAGGTAATAGACCTGGCGAGTTTCCTGGGATAATTGCGCACGATTAGAACGCAGCCAGCGCTCCACGAGACGATCGCGCACCGCGAACAATGTGGCGTTCAGCCACTCATGTTTATTGGCAATGACCGGGTCTTTACCAATCGTGAACATCAGCTTGTAGGCAATAGAATGCTTAAGTGCCTCTACGCTGAGTGTGGGCGATGCATAAGTAAATGGAGCATTCATATAGGTGATTCCTGGATATCTATTTCAAGCGATAGTAAAGCTCACGGTAAGACTTCGCCGCGACTTGCCAGCTAAAATCCATGGTCATGGCCTGACGTTGTACGAACCGCCAAAGTGAAGGCCGGGACCACAATACGAAAGCACGCCGGATCGCCCGTAGCAGCGACCAGGCATTACTATCTTCAAATACAAACCCACTGGCGATACCGTCCGCCAGGTTCTCCAGCGAACTATCAGACACCGTATCAGCCAGCCCACCGGTACGCCGCACCAGCGGCAACGTGCCGTACTTCAGTCCATACAATTGCGTTAAGCCGCACGGCTCAAAACGGCTGGGCACCAATATCACATCGGCCCCGCCCATGATGCGATGCGAGAAGGCCTCGTGATAACCAATCTGCACGCCAACCTGGCCTGGATGTTCCGCGGCCGCCGCTAAGAACCCTTCCTGCAATACCGGATCGCCCGCGCCGAGCAACGCCAGTTGTCCGCCCTGCTCTAACAACCCAGGCAGCGCTTCCAGCACCAGATCCAGCCCTTTTTGACTGGTCAGACGGCTCACAACAGCAAACAGCGGCACTTTATCGTTAACCTTAAGTCCCATCGCAATCTGTAGCTGCCGTTTGTTCTCGGCCTTCTCTTCCAGCGAGTCACGGGTATACCGCGATGCCAATAACAGATCGGTTTCCGGGCTCCAGATTTTTTCATCAACACCGTTCAGTACGCCGGAAAGACGCCCCTCACGATGACGCTGTTGCAACAACCCTTCCATGCCATAGGCAAACTGCGGCTCGGTAATTTCCCGTGCGTAGGTCGGACTCACCGCCGTAATATGGTCGGCGTAGTACAAACCGGCCTTCAGGAATGAAATCTGCCCGTTAAACTCCAGTCCGTGCACATTAAAGAACGACCATGGCAATTGGATGTCATCCATATGCTTTGCATAAAACATGCCTTGATACGCCAGGTTGTGTACGGTGAACACCGATTTCGCCGGATGGCCGCGCGCCGCCAGATACGCCGGCGCCAGGCCAGCGTGCCAGTCATGCGCATGCACCACATCCGGGCGCCAGAATGGATCAAGCCCACAGGCCATTTCACAGCCTACCCAGCCGAGCAGCGCAAAACGTTGTACGTTATCGGAGTAAGCAAACAGGTTCGTATCGTGATACGGGCTGCCGGGACGGTCATAGAGATGCGGCGCATCAATCAGATAAATGCCGACGCCGTTGTAATGGCCAAACAACAGCGTTATCCGTCCGGCGAAGGTATCCCGACGCGTCACGACCTGTGCATCAGGAATGCCGCGACGAATATCAGGAAACGCCGGAAGCAACACGCGGGCATCCACGCCGTCCGCAATTTGTGCCGCAGGTAACGCCCCAATAACATCCGCCAGTCCCCCGGTTTTTAACAGGGGGAACATCTCTGAACAAACGTGTAAAACCTGCATTATCGCTCCTGTTTGATTTGCAGTTTGCGTAGCATTTCACGCGTGACCAGCACAATGCCTTCCTCTGAGCGGTAGAAGCGACGAGCATCTTCTTCCGCATTTTCGCCAATCACCATGCCCTCAGGAATGACGCAGGCGCGATCGATAATGCAACGACGTAAGCGGCACGAACGTCCAACCCAGACTTCAGGTAACAACACTGCCGAATCAATGTTACAGAAAGAATTCACCCGCACTCGCGGGAACAGTACGGACTGCACCACCACCGAACCGGAAATAATACAGCCACCGGAAACCAGCGAGTTCAGCGTCATTCCGTGGCTACCGGAACGGTCCTGCACGAATTTCGCTGGCGGCAGTGATTCCATATGTGTACGGATTGGCCAGTTCTGGTCATACATGTCCAGTTCAGGCGTTACCGAGGCCAGATCGAGGTTCGCCTTCCAGTAGGCTTCCAGCGTTCCCACATCACGCCAGTATGGCTCGGATTCCGGATCAGACTGCACGCAGGACAACGGGAATGGGTGTGCATAAGCCATGCCAGCTTCGGTGATTTTCGGGATCAGGTCTTTACCAAAATCGTGGCTGGAGGTTTCATTCAGGTCATCTTCTGCCAGCAATTCATACAGATAATCGGCGTCAAAAACGTAGATCCCCATACTGGCGAGAGATTTAGTGGGGTCACCTGGCATAGCAGGCGGATTCGCTGGTTTTTCAACGAATTCGATAATTTTTTCGTTTTCGTCAACAGCCATTACTCCAAACGCACTGGCTTCTTCGATAGGCACTGGCATACAGGCAACGGTGCAACGTGCACCTTTCTCAACGTGGTCGATCAGCATGCGTGAGTAGTCTTGCTTATAGATATGATCGCCTGCGAGGATCACCACATATTCCGCTTTGTAGCGTCGAATGATGTCCAGGTTTTGGGTCACCGCATCCGCCGTGCCGCGATACCAATTTTCGCCCTGCATCCTTTGCTGGGCGGGCAGCAGATCGACAAACTCATTCATCTCTTCGCTAAAGAATGACCAGCCACGCTGAATATGCTGCACCAGGGTATGTGACTGGTACTGCGTGATCACGCCAATACGACGGATCCCGGAGTTAATGCAGTTGGATAAGGCAAAATCAATAATGCGGAATTTACCGCCAAAGTGCACGGCAGGCTTAGCACGTTTGTTGGTTAAATCTTTCAGGCGGGTACCGCGGCCACCGGCCAGGATCAGGGCAACAGATTTTAATGGCAGCTGGCGCGCCAACATTACACGATCGTTCTTCTCTAAACTCACCATGACTAACTCCTTTTTTATCTTCTCTGGAACACACACAGTCCGTGCGCAGGTCCCTGCCAGACAGCCGTAAGCACCGGATTGTCCTCTCCGGCAAATGGGGGAATGGCATGCCATTCCCCTTCAGGTAAAACGATATCTGTCACCTCAAGCGTGGCGTTTATTGCAATCAGGAAACGGTCTGAAAGCAGGATTTGCATCTGTTTCGGGCCGTTTTGCCACTCATCCGCACTTAAGGGTTGTGCGTACTTATTCAGCCAGCGGACATTGCCATCGCCGTCTTCCCACCAGCAATCTCCGGTGAGAGCCGGGATTTGCTGGCGGAGATGAATCAGGGCGGCGGTAAATGTCGTTAGCCCACTGTTTGCCTGCTGCCAGTCCAGCCAGGTTAGCGCGTTATCCTGGCAGTAAGCGTTATTGTTACCGTGCTGGCTATGACCATGCTCATCGCCTGCCAGCAACATCGGCGTCCCCTGGGAGAGCAGCAGCGTGGTTAACAGCGCATGAATGCTGTCGCGCCGCCGTTCAATCAGGTCCAGCGAGCCGCCTAATCCTTCTTTACCATGATTGTCGCTGTAGTTATTGCTAGTGCCGTCCCGATTTTCCTCACCATTCGCTTCATTGTGCTTATTTGTGAAGCACACACAGTCGCGCAGCGTAAAACCGTCATGCGCGGTCACCAGATTGACGGTAGCGCTGGGTTTGCGGCCATTGCGTTTAAACACATCGCTGGATGCGGCGAAACGTCCGGCAAACTTCCCCAAAGACAGATTACGCTGAAGCCAGAAGCGTCGACTGGCATCGCGAAAATGGTCATTCCACTCGGCAAACGGCGGTGGGAAATTACCCACCTGATATCCGCCTTCACCAATATCCCACGGTTCCGCAATCAGTTTGACGCGAGAGAGCAGCGGACAGTTTTGGATCGCGGTAAACAGGGGGGCATCCTGACGAAACGCAGGCGTACGCCCCATGACGGAAGCTAAATCAAAACGAAAACCATCGACGTGGCAGGTTTCAACCCAGTAACGCAGGCATTCACAGGCATACTCCACGACACCAGGATGGCTCAGATTGAGGGTGTTCCCACAGCCGGTCCAGTTGTAGTAATCACCATCGTCCCTGATCCAATAATAGCTACGGTTATCAATTCCGCGCAGCGAGAAGACAGGCCCCTCAAGATCCAGTTCGGCACTGTGGTTCAAAACGATATCGAGAATGACCTCAATACCCGCTTTATGCAGTGCTTTTACCGCATCACGAAACTCATCCAACGCACTCTCTGGCGAGCAGGCATAGGCTGGATGCAATGCAAACATCGCCACCGGGTTGTACCCCCAGTAGTTCGACAACCCCAACCGCTGAAGGCGCGGTTCGTTGGCGAAATGTGCAACGGGCAACAGCTCCAGCGCGGTAATGCCAAGACGCTTGAAATAGTCGAGCATCACCGGATGACCGAGCGCTTTGTAGGTACCGCGTATCTCTTCAGGGATATCAGGATGCAGATACGTCAGCCCTTTGACATGCGCTTCGTAAATCACGGTATTGCCCCACGGCGTGCGTGGCGGGGTATCGTCTTCCCAGTCATACCGGTCTGACACCACCACGCTTTTCAGGGCGATGGCGGCATTATCGTGATGATCCGGTTCATCAATCCCGCCGTGCAGCAGAGGGTTATCTTTTAATTCACCTTCAACCCGACGCGCGCAAGGGTCGAGAAGCAGCTTCGCCGGATTGAAGCGGTGACCCTGCCCAGGCTGCCACGGTCCATGCACGCGATAACCGTAGCGCAGACCTGGTCTGGCATCGGCCAAATAGCCGTGCCAGATATCCCCGCTACGCCCCGGCAGGTCATAGCGGTGTTCGCAACCTTGCTCGTCGAATACGCATAACTCAACGCGTTCGGCATGGGCCGAGAAAAGGGTGAAATTGACGCCATGGCCGTCATACGTTGCACCATGGGGTGTGGCGTTGCCGGTTGCCAGTTGCGTCATTCCCCCTCCCGAACCAGCCAAATCGTTGCCAGCGGTGGCAACGTGAGGCTCAGTGAGTGTTGACGCCCATGGCTGGCGATTTCATCACTGTGCACAGCCCCACCATTACCGGTATTGCTGCCGTGGTAATGCATCGAGTCGGTATTGAGGATTTCACGCCATTTGCCCGGTTGATTGATGCCGAAACGGTAGCCATGGCGCGGCACTGGCGTGAAGTTACTGGCGACGATAATTTCATTACCAACCTTGTCACGGCGGACAAAAATCAGCACCGACCGTTCGTTGTCATCCACCACCAGCCACTCAAAGCCATAGGCATCAAAATCAAGCTCATGCAACGCTTTATGATGACGATAGGTGTGGTTCAGGTCGCGTACCAGTCGCTGTACACCGTGGTGCCAGTTGTCGCCCCCTTCCAGCAAATGCCAGTCAAGGCTGGCGTCGTGGTTCCACTCGCGTCCCTGAGCAAATTCGTTCCCCATAAACAGCAGTTTCTTACCAGGGAAGGCCCACATCCAGCCGTAATAGGCACGCAGGTTGGCAAATTTCTGCCATGCGTCTCCCGGCATGCGGTCGAGAATCGATTTCTTACCGTGTACGACTTCATCGTGTGACAGTGGCAGAACAAAATTTTCGGTGTAGTTGTACAGCATGCCGAAGGTCAGCTTATCGTGGTGATACTGACGATGAACCGGGTCCAGCTTCATGTAATCCAGCGTGTCGTGCATCCAGCCCAGGTTCCACTTGTACCAGAAACCTAAACCGCCCATATCCTGCGGCCTGGAGACACCGGCAAAATCGGTGGACTCTTCCGCCATGCTCACGGCACCAGGAACCTGTTCGCCAAGAATACGGTTGGTATTGCGCAAGAACTCAATGGCTTCGAGGTTTTCGCGACCACCAAATTCATTCGGGATCCATTCCCCTTCTTTACGGCTGTAGTCGCGATAAATCATTGATGCCACGGCATCCACACGCAGCGCATCGATACCAAAGCGCTCAATCCAGTACAGGGCGTTGCCCACCAGATAGTTGCTGACTTCACGGCGGCCATAGTTGTAGATCAGCGTATTCCAGTCCTGGTGATAGCCTTCACGCGGGTCGCTGTGTTCATACAAACTGGTGCCATCAAACTGAGCCAGACCAAAGTCGTCCGACGGGAAATGACCCGGAACCCAATCGAGGATCACGTTCAGCCCCGCCTGATGGGCGGCATTGACAAAATAGCGGAAGTCATCGCGTGTGCCGAAACGGCGGGTCGGCGCGTACATGCCGGTAGGCTGGTAACCCCAACTGCCGTCAAACGGGTGTTCGTTGATCGGCAGCAGTTCGAGATGGGTAAAGCCCATCCACTTTGCGTAGGGAACCAACTGATCTGCCAGCTCACGATAGCTCAGCCAGAAGTTGTTATCGGTATGGCGACGCCATGAACCCAGATGCACTTCATAGATAGAGATTGGCGCATCAAACTGATTAGCTCTTTTGCGCTCCTCAGTTTGCACCACTTTTTCCGGCAAACCGCAGATAAGCGATGCAGTTTCCGGGCGCATTTGCGCTTCAAACGCGTAGGGGTCGGCTTTAATACGCAGCTTACCGTTCGCATCGATCATCTCGTATTTATACAGCTGACCCTGCTGGGCTCCGGGGATAAACAGTTCCCAGATACCACTCTCTTTACGCAGGCGCATGGGGTGGCGGCGGCCATCCCAATAGTTGAACTGTCCCACGACTGAAACACGCTGTGCATTCGGCGCCCAGACGGAAAAACGCGTGCCGGTAACGCCATCCATGGTGTCTGCATGCGCCCCCAGCGTCTCGTAAGGTCGCAGATGCGTACCTTCAGATAACAGCCAGGCATCCATATCCTGGATTAGCGGGCCAAAACGATAAGGGTCATCAATCAGATTCTGCTGTCCATGCCAGACAACGGCCAACTGATAGCGAAAGAAATTTTTACGGCGGGGAAGTACAGCACAAAAAAAACCGCGAGAGTCGAGGCAATCCAGCTTGCCCACTTTACGTCCGGTCTTTGGTTCGATCACCCACACTTCGGTGGCATCGGGTAATAGGGCGCGGACTTCGAGTCCAGCTTCAGTTTGGTGCATACCCAGTACGGAAAAAGGATCCGCAAAATGGCCTGCAATTAGCGCATTAATCACGTCTCTATCGATACGAACGGACATGGTTGTCTTCCTGTTTTATGGTGTCACCCCTTCCAACTGATTTTCGACATCAGGTGCGACACTTCTTTGACCTGAACGGCGCAGCACAATTGTGCATCCTCTCTGCGTCGTCCCACCTTCAGGCAACAACTTAATACCTCCGGTACTAAGTCACCCTTAAAGAATAGCCAATGCTTTATCTTACTCCCGGTAAAAAATGAAACATCTGCGCTTACTCCTGTATTACGCAAAAAAAAGGGCGACTCAGCACCCAATGTTTATTCACAATATGTGTCTGCCAGATGGCGGTGCGGCCTTACCCGGCCTGCTGACTCGCGTCATTTACAGGCCCGATAAGCGTAGCGCCATCAGGCAGTCCCGCATTACGCCAGCTGACGCAGCATACGGCGCAGTGGCTCCGCGGCACCCCAGAGCAGTTGGTCGCCTACGGTAAAGGCTGACAGGAACTCCGGTCCCATATTCAGCTTACGCAGACGGCCTACTGGCGTGGTCAACGTACCGGTAACGGCCGCTGGGGTTAACTCACGCATAGTGATATCCCGATCGTTTGGCACTACTTTTGCCCACGGATTGTGCGCAGCAAGCAGTTCTTCAACGGTCGGAATAGACACATCTTTTTTCAGTTTAATGGTGAATGCCTGGCTATGGCAGCGCAGCGCACCGACGCGCACGCACAAACCATCAACCGGAATCACCGAAGACGTGTTGAGAATTTTGTTGGTTTCCGCCTGCCCCTTCCACTCTTCACGGCTCTGGCCGTTATCGAGCTGTTTGTCGATCCACGGAATCAGGCTACCGGCCAGCGGTACGCCAAAGTTATCAACCGGCAGTTCACCGCTACGGGACAGGGTCGTGACTTTGCGTTCGATGTCGAGGATAGCAGAGGAAGGTGTCGCCAGTTCATCGGCCACATGGCTATACAGATGCCCCATCTGCGACAGCAGTTCACGCATATGACGTGCGCCGCCGCCGGAGGCCGCCTGGTAAGTTGCCACGGATACCCAGTCAACCAAATCATTGGCAAACAGGCCGCCGAGCGACATCAGCATCAGGCTAACGGTGCAGTTACCGCCGACAAAAGTCTTAATACCTTTGTTCAGACCGTCGGTAATGACATCCTGGTTAACCGGATCGAGAATGATGATGGCATCGTCTTTCATGCGCAATGAAGAAGCCGCGTCAATCCAGTAACCCTGCCAACCGCTTTCACGAAGCTTTGGATAGATTTCGTTGGTATAATCGCCGCCCTGACAGGTCACGATAATGTCCAGCGCCTTCAGCGCGTCCAGATCAAAAGCGTCCTGAAGTGTGCCGGTAGTCGAACCACCGAACGTCGGTGCCGCCTGCCCGAGCTGGGAAGTAGAAAAGAAAACAGGGCGAATGGCGTCAAAGTCGCGCTCTTCAACCATGCGTTGCATGAGAACAGAGCCGACCATACCGCGCCAGCCGATAAAACCAACATTTTTCATAGCGTTTTTTTCCTGCAGAGATGTGTGCTGTGTATGCTAACCAGTATCCTACTGGCCTATCCTTCACCATACAAAAAGCAGCCAAAGTCGCAAGTGAAATTAATCAATGATAGCGAAGCCATCAGTAATGCGACTTATCCCGCTGCGCAAGCAAGCAGAAAGTCCGCGGTAATTATCAGGGAATTTGAGTTATGAATGAAATCATTTCAGCGGCAGTTTTATTGATCCTGATTATGGATCCGCTCGGAAATCTGCCCATTTTCATGTCCGTATTGAAACATACCGAACCAAAACGCCGTCGCGCGATTATGATTCGCGAGCTGTTCATTGCTCTGTTGGTGATGTTCATTTTCCTGTTTGCGGGCGAGAAAATTCTGGCATTTCTTAACCTGCGAGCAGAAACCGTCTCCATCTCCGGAGGCATCATTTTGTTCCTGATTGCCATCAAAATGATTTTCCCCAGCGCCACCGGGAATAGCACCGGGCTTCCGGCAGGCGAAGAACCCTTTATCGTGCCGCTGGCGATTCCACTGGTTGCTGGTCCAACAATTCTGGCATCGTTGATGCTGCTATCGCACCAGTACCCGAATCAGATGGGGCATCTGGTGATTGCGCTACTGATCGCCTGGGGCGGTACCTTTGTGATTTTGTTGCAGTCTTCGCTGTTTTTACGTCTGCTGGGTGAGAAAGGGGTTAACGCCCTTGAGCGCCTGATGGGACTGATTCTGGTGATGATGGCCACCCAGATGTTCCTCGATGGCGTACGGATGTGGATGAAGGGGTAACGTATTCGTTGCACGCCGGGTGGCGGCTTCGCCTTACCCGGCCTACGGTATGAAATGTACTTGATGTAGGCCCGGTAAGCGCAAACGCCACCGGGCAACCGTTTTGAAGCTGGAGAGCATGGCATTTCAGAGAACGATTCCGTTCACATTATGTTCATTGCTTCTCTGAGATCTAGTCACCGGTGAACGTGTTAAGGGGGCTACGCAGCCCCCTTAACAATCCCGGCTCTCCGGCAGGAAAATCGCCACTTCGTGGTTCCCTCCGCTTATTCCTTCAGGCTACCGGGCCGGGCGCGAGGCAGCGTCCATGCAAAACGCGCCCTGAACCCGCATCCCTGCGGGTTCTCCCGGCCTTACGGAAACGCGTCGGCAATTTTCAGCCGGACCAGCCCACACCTCACCACCTGAGCTTTTACTTGAATACCTCTGAACAGCAAAACGGATATAGCTGAAAGCCAGAGCGCTGAAGCGACACCCTGGTCCGGCTGAAAATCGATGAGGTGTTGACGGCTGACCGGGTCTGCCCGCAGGGATGCGGGCAGAGGGGACGGCCTGCATGGATGCAGGCTCGGCCCCGACCCGACAGGCAGACGGAATAAGACGAATAACTCGCGCAGCGACGATTTTCCCGCCGGGAGCCTGGGTTGCAAGGGAGGCGGCGGTGAGCCTCCCTTGCACGTTCACGGGTATCAGAGTTTCAGAGAAATGACACCACTGAGGTGAACGGAAACCTGAGCAATAGTCACATGTTCACCCTACATGCTTAACTGAACGGCATTGCGCTGTAATTTCAGGTATTCCTTACGCTTTTAACTCGCTGAAAAAGCGTATTTTCATTTCTGCGAGGAGCCTTCCGGAATGCCCTCTTGTCAGCATCGCAGATTAGCATTATCTTCTCGCTGCACCTGCAAAATCAGGTGCCAGAATTAGCCTTCTGAACTCCTTCATCGGTGACGCAAGTATTTTTGTGTCGCACGCTTAGGTACACTTCAATGGTGGACCGGGCGGGGGCGTCGCAAGACGCGCCGGTATCCGATGAGGCCGGTAAGGCTAACCCTGCTCGGTTCCACCGCCAGTGAGATTAGCCTCTCCAGTGGTGGATGAAAATCACTCATCGGAGGCTGCCCTATGGCGACTACCCCTCTCTTTTCACACTCTTTATTTACCCTGCCCTTTAGCCATGCCACGGATTTCACCGAGCTGGCGGATAACTGCGAGCGTTTTGTCGAAGGACTTGTTGAATGCCATGACCCGGTTGAAAAACTGGCGATTTGTGCGCGCCTGTCGGCCTGTCTGGCACTATTGCAACCAACCTTAACGGAACCCGTACCGCATCACCTGCAAGCCAGCCTGATGGTGGAAACATTCCCCACCCGTTCTCCCCTCTTTGAACCCGAGCCAGACCAGATGGGGCGTTACTGCCAGCTCTTGACGCATTTACTGATGAGCAAAATGCTGTCTGACGAGATGGAACGCGTGGCGGGTGATTTACTGCAGGATCTGGTGGGCTATTTCGCTGATACGTTAAAAGCGCCGCGTTGGTTGAAAACCGGGGATGGTGTGAGGATGCTGTAAAAAAGCCGGGTGGCGGCTTCGCCTGACCCGGCCTACGATGCGGATATGTAATTGATGTAGGCCCGGTAAGCGCAAGCGCCACCGGGCAACAAGACTCAGCTCAACAGCTGGAAAGCAATCATCCCGACAATTGCACCGACCGTACCGAGGATGGTTTCCATCATCGTCCAGGTCTTCAGCGTTTGCGCTTCCGTTGCACCGGTAAATTTACCGAACAGCCAGAAACCGGCATCGTTCACGTGGCTGACCACGATAGAGCCGCCCGCGATACAGATAGACAGTGCCGCCATCTGCGCACCGGAGAAGTTCAGTTGCTCAATCACTGGCATCACCAGACCCACAGCCGTTAAGCAGGCCACGGTCGCGGAACCCTGAATAATACGTACCGCCGCCGCCAGCACAAAGCAGGTAATGGCAATCGGCAAGCCCATACCGGTTAACGCTTCCCCCAAAGCAGGACCGACACCGGAATCCACCAGCACCTGTTTGAACACGCCACCGGCACCGATCACCAGCAGAATAATCCCCGCCGGTTGCAGCGCGTGGCCGCAGATCTCCATCACCCGGTCTTTCGCCATACCCTGACGAATGGCCAGACCATAAATAGCAACCAGACAGGCGACCAGAATCGCAGTGAACGGATGACCAATAAATTCGAACCATTCATACGCAGTAGAACCGACCGGCACAAAACGTGCGGCGATAGTTTTCAGGCCGACCAGCACCAGCGGCAGCAGGATCAGCGACAGGCTGAAGCCAAAGGATGGCATCTTGCCTTCGCCCAGATGCGGCTCGGTAATGTCTTCCGGTACATGCAGTTCAACGTAACGGCTGATAAAGTTGCCCCACAGCGGCCCGGCGATAATCATGCCCGGAATCGCCGCACACAGGCCAATCAGGATCATCCAGCCAAAGTCAGCGTGCATTTGCGAAGCCAGCAGCATTGGCGCCGGCCCTGGCAGCAGGAACGCGGCAGCAGCAGCCACACCCGCAAACAGTGGAATAACCAGCTTCACCAGGTTAGTTCCCGTATGGCGCGCCATCGAGAATGCGACACTTATCAGCAGCACAATCGCCACTTCAAAGAACAGCGGTAGCGCGCAAATCAGACCGGCCAGACCGATCGCATAATGCGCACGGCTGTGACCGAAGGATTTCAGCATTTTAACGGCAATCTGATCGACCGCGCCCGTCTCATGCAAAATCTTGCCGAACATCGCCCCCAGCGCCACCACAATCGCCAGAAAGCCGAGCGTGCCTCCCATCCCTTTTTCCATCGTTGCCGCGATTTTATCGAGCGGCATACCAGAAAAGAGACCTGCACCAATGGATACCACCATCAAAGCAACGAAGGCGTGCATACGCGCCTTCATTACTAAAAACAGCAGTAATAAAACGGACCCTACTGCTGTTAAAACAAGCGTTAATGTAGTCACTACTTACTGCCCTGGTTAATAACCTCAATGGTGCTAGCTACCACACCGTCCAGCGGCTGATCGATATCCACCACCAGAACATCGTTTTCATTTGCACCCGGTTCTTCCAGCGCTTCAAACTGAGTTACCAGCATCTGCGTTTTGAAGAAGTGACCTTTACGCGCCTTCAGACGACTTTCGATAACGTCAAAATCCCCTTTCAGGTAGATGAAAGAGAGATTCGGGTTACCGTCACGCAACTGGTCACGATAGTCTTTTTTCAAGGCAGAGCAGACGATCAGCGAAACCTTGTTGGTGCGCTGCATCGCGAAGGCGGCGTCATTCAGCGCCTGTAACCACGGTTTACGGTCGTCATCGTTTAATGGCTCACCGGAAGCCATTTTCATGATGTTGCTGCGCGGATGGAGAAAATCGCCATCAAGAAACGCGGCCTGCAGTTGATGCGCCACTTCGCTGGCGACAGCAGATTTACCGCTGCCCGATACGCCCATCAGAACGTAAACGTGGTGATCATGATTAGTCGTGCTCAAAGCGTTGCCCCCACTGGTACAAGAATCAGGAAATTGTTACGGGTAACTGTTATCGGTAACATTGTCCAGCCGGATAAATAGAGAAGCAATATCCATTCGTGCTCGAAGTGTATAAGTGTGAGCTACTTCAAACTTGTTGGGTTAAATAGATCCGCCCGGTGACAAGGTGAAACCTAAATCTAACATTTTAGGTGTGACTACCTCACCACGGATGCGCGCCAGCAGACGTTCTGCGCCAATACTGCCCATTCTTTCACGCGGCGTCAGTACGCTCGCCAGGCGCGGTTCCATCACCTGGCCGATATCGTGACCGTGAAAACCGGCAATCGCCATATCATCGGGTATTCTTAGTCCCAAACGCTGACATTCAAATGCTGCGCCTACCGCTAAGTCATCGTTGGTACAAAAAACACCGTCCAGCTGTGGATATTCACGCCGCGCCTGACGAATAAGCTCGATACCGGAAGAGTAGGAAGAAGACTGTTCCACCATCACGCTATAGGGCACCAGATTGGCGTCGCGCATGGCCTGTTCGTAGCCCCGCTGTTTGATGATAGTACGTTCATCAAGACGCGCACCCAGATAGGCAATATGGCGATGGCCACGCGCGATAATGGCGGCCGTCATCTGACGTGCGGCTTCAAAGTTGTCGAAGCCGACGGCAATATCCAGACACGGTGACTGGCTGTCCATCAGTTCAACGACCGGGATCCCCGCCACTTCGATCATTTTCAACGTCCGGGGTGTATGGCTACGTTCAGTGAGGATCAGACCATCGATATTCCACGACAGCATTGATTCCAGGCGCTCTTGTTCCATCTCCGGTTTATAGCCGTAGTGCGCCAACATGGTTTGATAGCCATGGGCGTCGGTGACGGCTTCTATGCCGCGCAGGACTTCAGCAAAAACCTGGTTGGTGAGAGACGGTAACAGCACGCCAATTGCACGGCTGGTGGCATTAGAAAGGATATCAGGAGCACGATTGGGAATATAACCCAGCTCATCAAGTGCAGCGGCAATTTTGCCCCGCAGCGCCACGGAGACCTGCTCCGGGTTACGCAAAAAGCGACTGACCGTCATTTTAGTCACGCCCACGCGGTCGGCTACATCCTGAAGTACGGGTCTTTTCTTTTTCATCGTCCTGAAGCGTTAAAAAGGGATAGATATCCCCAGTTTACCACGGACGTGCGGAATAAATGACAAAGGATGAAGAGCCGGATGGCGACGCTTTCGCGTCTTATCCGGCCTACATCAGTACGTAGGCCCGATAAGCTACGCGCCATCGGGCAAGATTACGCAGATTTATACTGGTGGCAGGTCAAACAGTAGCACTTCGCTATCGCTATCGGCATGAATAGAAATTGCCTGCTCATCCCAGATTGCGAGGCCATCGCTGGTAGTGGCTTTCGTCCCATTAATGGTGACGTTACCTTTTACCACCTGGATCCAGACGCGGCGTTCAGCGGCGATTTGATGCACCGACTGTTCATCTTTAAGCAGCGCCCAACGGTACAGCTCCATATCCTGGTAAACTTTCAGCGAACCCTCTCGTGCATCCGGTGACAGCACCAACTGTTTGCCCTGAACAGCATCGAAACGACGTTGCTCATAACGCGGTGTAATGCCATTTTCCTGCGGAATGATCCAGATCTGATACAGATGCAGCTTCTCGGTATCGCTTGGGTTGTACTCCGAATGACGGATCCCCGTCCCGGCGCTCATAATCTGGAATTCACCTGCCGGAACCTGCTCCTTATTGCCCATGCTGTCCTGATGTTCTACTGCGCCTTCCAGCACGTAGGTCAGAATTTCCATGTCTTTATGGGGATGAGTACCAAAGCCCTGACCTGCGTCGATTACGTCATCGTTGATCACGCGCAGTGCCGAGAATCCCATAAAATTCGGGTCATAGTAGTTGGCAAAAGAGAAAGTATGCCAGGAATCGAGCCAACCATGATTAGCATGACCACGGTCGTTAGCTTTGCGTAAATAGATCATTGTGTTCACCCCCAGATGTTTTCGATGGAGTAAGTGTGGACTCAATCCGGTTGGGATCATAGAGGGTGAAAATTGACTCCTCTGTTCAAAAAATATGAACAATCACAGAGGAGTCCATCAACGCTATTTAGCGAGGGTTATCGTGGCAGGCGTTGCCTGTTCAAAGGCGCGTTCGAGGATTTCCAGGTTGGTGAGAACTTCAGATTCCTTGACGTAATTAGGCGTACCCACTGTCAGCGTCTGATACAGCGCATCATAGACGCGGCCATAGTCGCCGACTTCCGGTTTCACCTCTTCTTTCACTGAGACGCCTTCATCATTGATGTACTCCAGCAGCCCAATGGAGTCGTCAGCGGCAAAACCGGGTTCTCCCGGCATGATATTGGCCTTCAGGCTGGTTTCCTGCTGATCGATGCCATACTTCACAAACGAGCCTTTTGTACCGTGGACGATAAACTTCGGATAATCGATTTTCACCAGATGACTGGTTTTGACAATGGCTTTCAGGTCACCGTAAAACAGCTGCGCTTCAAAAGTATCGTCCGGGTTCGCTTTGTTACGCAGGCTACGGATGTCGTAGGCCACATGGTCGGGGCGGCCGAACAGGGAGATAATTTGATCCATGGTGTGTACGCCCAGACCATAAAATGCGCCGTCCTGAGGCAGACCTGGTTTGGTTTCAGCGACCGGGCGGTAATAGTCAAAATGGCTTTCAACTTCAACAATCTCGCCCAACTTGCCGCTCTCAATCGCCTTTTTCGCGGTGAGGAAACAGGAGTCAAAACGACGATTCTGATATGGCGTAACGGTCAATCCCTTGCTTTGCGCTAGCTCAAACAGCTCTTTGGCTTGCGCAAGCGTCGGGGTGAAAGGTTTCTCAACCAGCACGCTTTTCCCGGCTTCCAGCGCACGTTTGGCGTATTCGAAATGGCTGTCAGCATGTGTACAGACGATCACCAGTTTCACCTGTGGATCATTTAAGATCTCGTCGAGGTCGCTGGTAAAGTGGATATGTGAATACTGCGGCGCCTGCTCTTCCGGTTTCGCGTTGCGGCGAAAAATATGTGCGACATGCCAGCTGTCTTTGCGGTTCAGGACATAAGGTAAATGGTAGCGAGTGGTACTTTTGCCAAAACCAATAAATGCGCAATGTAAGGCCATGAGACAATCCTTCTGAAGGTGAATGTCTACACCATAGCGCAAAGCGGCTGGAGACTGAATCCATCCTGTCATCGTGCCGGATGCGGAGTTGCCTTATCCGGCCTACAAAACTGAATCCATCCTGTTATCATGCCGGATGCGGCGTTGCCTTATCCGGCCTACCGCATTATACAGCCAAAAGATCGGGCGTAAGTGGCGTAGGCAGATTATTCACGGCCTGCGCGCAGCAACCGGAGCGTACACAGAGTACGTGAGGATTGCGAGCACAGCCCGGGATTAAGCTGGCAAGCAAACTAGCCCGAAACCCAGCCCAAAAAAAAGCCAGCAAAAGCTGGCTAAAGTAATACTGGAAGCAATGTGAGCAATGTCGTGCTTTCAGGTTCTCCGTAGGGGTTCCCCTGAACGCAGAGCAATAATAATCATTCTCATTCGCACTTGTCTACTTATTTTTGCAAAAAAATGCAGTTGACGGAATTTTCTTTCTCAGCGAGTGTAAATACACAATTACCCCTGCAGGAGATAAGGAATGAGTGAGATAGTGATACGCCACGCTGAACCAAAAGATTACGACGCTATTCGTCAGATCCATGCGCAGCCGGAGGTGTACCACAACACGCTACAGGTTCCTCATCCTTCCATGGAGATGTGGCAAGTGCGACTCGCCGAGCAGCCCGGCGTCAAACAACTGGTTGCCTGCATTGATGATATCGTCGTGGGACATCTTTCCATTGCCGTCGCCCAACGCCCGCGCCGCAGCCACGTCGCTGATTTTGGTATTTGTGTTGATGCTCGTTGGCAGAACCGCGGCGTTGCCAGCGCCCTGATTCGCACAATGATCGACATGTGCGACAACTGGCTGCGCGTCGATCGTATTGAGCTAACGGTGTTTGTTGATAATGAGCCTGCGGTCGCAGTCTATAAGAAGTACGGCTTTGAAATCGAAGGCACCGGCAAGAAATATGGCCTGCGCAACGGTGAGTACGTTGATGCTTACTTTATGGCGCGCGTGAAATAACGGGTAAGAAACCACCAGGAAGCACTCGCCGGGCCTGCATCAACGGCAGACCCGGCAATACCATCAATATCCCGCCGTTAAATCATCCACGGAACGCGGGTCGGACGCGCCATACAGTGCGCCATCCGGTCCAACCATAATGCTCTGAGTGCTGCCCATTGCTTCTTTCAGCACCACTTTCTGTCCTTTTTGCTCCAGCAACTTGAGCGTGTCCGGGCTAAAACCTTTTTCAACACGCAGTTCATCCGGCAACCACTGATGGTGGAAGCGCGGGGCATTGGTGGCCTCAGCGACGTTCATCCCAAAATCAATGCTGTTAACCACCATTTGCAGCACGGTAGTGATAATTCGACTCCCGCCAGGGCTGCCGGTAACCAACCAGGTTTTCCCGTCTTTAACCACAATTGTCGGCGACATCGACGACAACGGACGTTTCTTCGGTCCGACTGCGTTGGCATCGCCGCCCACCAGTCCGTAAACGTTCGGCACACCCGGTTTAGCAGAGAAATCATCCATCTCATTATTGAGCAGAATACCGGTGTTACCCGCCACAATACCGGTTCCGAAGGTGGTATTCAGGGTATAGGTCACCGCCACGGCATTCCCGTCTTTATCCACCACCGAGAAGTGAGTGGTCTGGTTGCTTTCATACGGGGCGAGCTTGCCAGGTTTGATCTGGCTGGAAGGCTTAGCTTTGTTGATATCAATCTGATCGGCAAGCGATTTAGCATAAGCTTTGTTGGTCAGCGCCTGCCACGGTACTTTCACAAAATCCGGGTCGCCAAGATATTCGGAACGGTCGGCGTAAGCATATTTTTCCGCTTCAGCCATGACCTGCATGGCATCGGCGCTGCCAAACCCGTACTTTTTCATATCGAAGTTTTCGAGAATGTTGAGGATCTGCACGATATGAATTCCCCCGGAAGATGGCGGCGGCATCGAGAAGACCTGATAACCACGGTAGTCACCGCTGATTGGCGCACGCTCTACAGCTTTGTAGTCAGCTAAGTCCGCTTTGGTGATAAGCCCGCCGTTCTTCTTCATCTCCTCGGCTATCTGATCGGCAATAGCCCCTTTATAAAACGCATCAGGGCCATTCTCGGCAATCATCTCCAGGCTTTTTGCCAGGTTCTTTTGCACCAGCTTATCGCCCTTTTTCAGCGGCTCGCCATCTTTCCAGAAAATGGCTTTGCTATTTTCGTGGTTGGGGAGCACTTCGCTGCCGTAGGTTTTCAAGTCGTCGGCCAGTGCGTCGTTAACCACAAATCCCTCTTCCGCCAGCTTCATTGCCGGACGTACCACTTTATTCAACGGCAGCGTACCGTACTTCTCCAGGGCCAGCGAAAAACCCGCCACGGTGCCTGGCGTACCGGAAGCCAGATGCGACGTCAGCGACTTTTTCGCATCGGCGTTACCCTGTTCATCAAGGAACATATCGCGAGTCGCGCCAGCTGGCGCCATTTCACGGAAATCAATTGCTGTCGTCTTCCCGTCTTTGGTGCGCAGCATCATAAAGCCGCCGCCACCCAGGTTACCCGCCTGCGGATGCGTCACCGCCAGCGCGTAACCAACGGCGACGGCAGCATCGACGGCATTCCCGCCCTGTTTAAGAATGTCCACCCCAACCTGGGTAGCTAAAGCATCCACGGAGGCCACCATCCCCTGCTGCGCACGCACAGGATGGAACACATCTTCTTCAACACCGTAGGATACCGGTGGCGGCGCAGCCGGTGCTGCCGCAACGCTAAAACAACTTCCTGAGAGCAGAGCAGCAATGGCTACCCGGCGTAAAAACGTCGGTTTTATCATCGTTATTCTCCAGATTTATGGGGTCGGCCCCCACTAAGCCTGGTGCATAACTCTGAAATAATCATCGTAACGGCGAGAAAGGAGTAAACTTAAACGATCCCCGAGAGGAGAAAAGCGATGAAACGACTCTTACTTTTAGCCATGCTATTGCCGTTTGCAGGCTTTGCACAGCCAATCAACACCATGAATAACCCGAATCAACCCGGTTATCAGATCCCGAGTCAACAGCGTATGCAAACACAAATGCAAACGCAGCAAATTCAGCAGAAAGGGATGCTCAACCAGCAGTTGCAAACGCAGACACGCATGCAGCAACAGCATATGGAAAACCAAATCAACACCAACTCCCAGCGAGTACGTCAGTCTCAGCCAGGTGAGTTGAATTCCGGCCAGCAGCAAATGCTGCCCAACAGCAATGGCGGGATGTTAAGCGGAACGCATAACCCGGACAACTCGCTGAATAAACAGCAACAGATGCTGCCGGAAAAAAAGAATGGCGACATGCTAAAACCGTCCAGCACGCCGCAACCTAACGTTCCGTTAAAAACGCTTGGACCTTAACAGGGCTGGAAATCCGACCCGATGACATCAATCGCATCGGTACAGATGCAGTCTACTCCCCAGCGTAGCAGTTCTGCCGCGCGCTGGGGTCGGTTGACGGTATACACCAGAATCCGCAGCCCCGCATCGCGCAACGCATCCACCCGCGCCTCATCCAGCAGCTTATGATTAAGATGAATAGAGACACAGCCCAACCGGGTGGTGAGCTCTCGCCAGTCGTCACGCCATTCATCAAGCAGTAAACCACGCGGCAGTTCTGGGGCCGCTTGCTGCGCCGCTTCAAGTGCATCAATTTCAAAAGATGACAGCAGCGGCGGCGTCATTCCCGCCCACAGTTCACGCGCGGCCAGTGCCACGGCTTTCCCGGTCAGCGTCCCGGTTCCGGTGGTCGGTTTGATTTCAATATTCGCCATCATGCCATGCTGGCGGCAGCGCTCCGCCACCTGGGAGAGCAGCGGCAATGGCTCGCCTTTAAACTCACCGCTAAACCAGCCGCCGGCATCAACACGCAGAAGATCCTGCCAGTTCAATTCACCCGCAACGCCCCAGCCGTTGCTGGTACGTTCCAGATTGTCGTCATGCAGCAGAAATATCTCACCGTCTTTCGACAATTTGGCATCGAATTCAATCATGGTGTGCCCGTATCGCGCCCCCACGTCAATCGCCGCCAGGGTATTTTCCGGTGCCAACTTACCGCCACCACGATGGGCGACAATATGGGGATAAGGCCAGTTACTCATACGCGTTGTCCTGTTTCGCCATCAAAGAGATGCAAATGATTGTCTGGCAGATGCAGCCATAGCGTGCTGCCTGCCGTCGGGCGATGCTGATGCGCCAGTCGCACCACCAGCTTTTGCTCACCCCAGCGTCCGTGTGCCAGGTTATCTGCGCCCAGCATTTCCAGCGTATCTAACACCAGCGGCACGCCGCCTTCGGCCTGCGAGCTTAGCGCAATATGCTCCGGGCGGATACCCAGCGTCATATTACGCCCACCAGACTCCCTGGCGCTTCTACCAAGCGGTAACGTCATACCGCCTTCCAGTTCAAAATGTGTGCCAGACGCGCTAACGTACCCATCCAGCAGGTTCATCGCCGGGCTACCGATAAAGCTCGCCACAAAGCGACTGGCGGGTTTTTCGTAGACTTCCACTGGCGTGCCAATCTGTTCAGCAATGCCCTTGTTCATCACCAGCACACGCTGGGCCAGCGTCATTGCCTCAACCTGATCGTGTGTGACGTACAACGAGGTGGTTTTCAGTCGGCGATGCAGATGTTGTAACTCAAGACGCATCTGCACACGCAGCTTTGCATCAAGGTTTGAAAGCGGTTCATCGAACAGGAATACCGCCGGGTCGCGGACAATCGCCCGCCCCATCGCCACGCGCTGACGTTGGCCGCCAGAAAGTTCACGTGGACGGCGTTTGAGCAGTTCGCCCAGCTCAAGAATACGCGCCGCCTCTTTCACCCGTTCGGCAATATGCTCCTTGCCCATTCCCCGAATCTTCAATCCCCAGGCCATGTTTTCTTCCACGCTCATATGCGGGTAGAGTGCATAGTTCTGGAACACCATCGCAATACCACGATCTTTCGGTTCCATTTCGGTGACTCGCTTATTATCAATCCAGATGTCGCCGCCGCTCACCCGCTCCAGACCGGCGACCATCCGCAGCAACGTAGACTTTCCGCAACCGGATGGGCCTACCATCACAATGAATTCCCCGTCCGCGACGTCCAGCGTCAGCGGTTTAATCACCTGGGTTTTGCCGTCCCAGCTTTTGGTTACTGCCTGTAGTTTTAAACCAGCCATTTTTATTTCTCACTATCGACCAGGCCGCGTACGAAGGCACGCTGCATGGCTAACACGATGATTACCGGAGGGATGAGCGTCAGCAGCATGGCAGCCATCACCTGGTTCCATTGGGTAGTGCCTTCACCGGTAGCAATCATGCCTTTGATGCCTGCTACGGCGGTGCCCAGGTTAACGTCGGTAATAATTAACAACGGCCACAGATACTGGTTCCAGCCGTAGATGAAGGTGATCACGAACAACGCCGCCAGATTGGTTTTCGACAGTGGCAGCACGATATCGCGGAAAAAACGCATCGGCGACGCACCGTCAATACGCGCCGCTTCAACCAGCTCATCTGGTAGCGTCATAAAGAACTGACGGAACAGGAATGTCGCGGTAGCCGATGCCATGAGCGGCAACGTCAGACCCGCATAACTGTCGAGCATCTTCAGGTTGGCGATAACCTCCACCGTCGGGAAGATACGCACCTCCACCGGCAGCATCAGGGTGATAAAAATCATCCAGAAGAACAGGTTACGCAGAGGAAAGCGAAACCAGACAATGGCGAACGCGGACAGCATAGAGACGGTGATTTTTCCCACCGTAATACTGAATGCCATGATGAAACTGTTGAGCATCATCAGCCAGAACGGTGCGCTATTTACCCCTACACCATTGACCCAAATGTATTTCATGTTTTCCAGCAGTTGTGTGCCGGGCACCAGCGTCATCGGCGTTTCAAACACCGCTTTGTTATCCAGCGTCGCCGCAACAAACGCGACGTACAGCGGAAACAAGATCACCATGATCCCCAGAATCAACATGGTATGGCTGAATATTGTCAGCCCGCGACGATTCTCAATCATTGGTAACGCACCTTACTTTCCACATAGCGGAACTGCACCACCGTCAAAATAATGACGAGGAACATCAGCACGACCGACTGCGCGGCTGATGCGGAGAGATCCAGTCCGACAAAACCTTCACGATAGATTTTATAAATTAGCGTAGTGGTAGCCTGCACTGGCCCACCCGCTGTCGCAGCATCGATCACCGGGAAGGTGTCAAAGAAGGCGTAAACCAGGTTCACCACCAGCAGAAAAAAGCTAACCGGCGCGATTAGCGGTAGCGCTAATTTAAAGAAGCGGCGAATCGGCCCAGCGCCATCAATTGCAGCCGCTTCGATCAGTGAACGCGGGATCGACTGCAGTGCGGCAAAGAAGAACAGGAAGTTGTAACTAATCTGCTTCCAGACTGATGCAAACACCACCAGAAACATCGCCTGACCGCTGTTTTGCGCATGGTTCCAGTCATAGCCAAATTCACCGAGAAAATGGGTAATCAGCCCACGTCCTGGGTTAAACAGAAAGATCCACAGCACGGCGGCAACCGCAGGCGCAACGGCGTAAGGCAACAGCATCAGCGTTTGATAAAAACGGCTTCCGCGTACCACATAATTCACCAACGCGGCAAAAAATAACGACACCAACAGGCCGCTTACCGTAACCAACGAGCTGAACTTGATAGTGGTCCAGAACGAATCAAGGTAGTACGGGTCATGGAACAGTGCGACAAAGTTTTCCAGCCCGACGAACTGACTGGAAAGACCAAAGGGATCAACGCTTTGCAGTGAGTACCACAGCGCTTCACCGGCAGGCCAGATAAAGAAAATAACGGTGATAACCAACTGCGGGGCAACCAATGCGTAAGGCAGCCAGCGCGATTTAAACACCGGACGGGATGATGACATGAAGTTTTTATTCCTGAGCAGTGCCGGATGGCGCTGCGCTTATCCGACCTACGGGTATGAGTAGGCCGGGTAAGGCGTAGCCGCCTCCCGGCATTTCACGATTAAGACTTGGTCGATTGCTCAAAGCGGCGCAGTAACTGGTTGCCACGTTCAACGGCAGCATCCAGCGCCTGTTGCGGGGTTTTCTTCCCGGTCCATACACTTTCCAGCTCTTCATCCACGATGGTACGGATCTGCGGCATATTGCCCAGGCGCAGCCCTTTAGTGAACGGCAACGGCGGCTTGTTCAGCATCTGACGAGTTGCGATATCCGCACCTGGGTTCTTATCATAGAAACCCTGCTCGCGGGTCAGATCGTAGGCGGCGGTGGTGATGGGCAGATAACCTGTTTTCTGATGCCATTCAGCAGCAATTTCAGGTTTTGCCAGGAAGTTGAGGAACTCCGCGACGCCCTGGTAGGTTGCTTTGTCTTTACCCTGCATCACCCACAGACTGGCTCCACCAATAATGGCGTTCTGCGGTGCACCTTTCACATCAGCATCGTATGGCATCATACCAACGCCATAGTTGAATTTAGCGTAGTGGCGGATATCCGCCAGAGAGCCGGACGATGCTGTGGTAATCGCACAATCACCGTTGTAGAACTTCTCGGTGGATTCATCTTTACGCCCGAAATAGCTGAAATCGCCCTTTTTATTCAGCTCTTCCAGCAGCGCGATATGTTTCACCTGCTCCGGCTTGTTGAACTCCAGTACTGCATCTGTACCGTCAAAACCGTTATTTTCAGTCGCAACCGGTAATCCGTTCCAGGCGCTGAAGTTTTCAATCTGGATCCAGCCCTGCCAGCCGCTGGCATACCCGCACTTCATACCTGCGGCTTTCAGCTTCGCGGTGTACTCCGCCAGATCCTGCCAGGTTTTCGGCGGTTGTTCAGGATCTAAACCGGCTTTTTTGAAGGCGTCTTTGTTGTAGTACAGCACCGGAGTGGAACTGTTAAACGGCTGAGAGAGCAAATGTCCGGTTTTAGAGTCGGTGTAATAACCTGAAACCGTCGGCACGAACTGAGATTCATCGAAGTTAATCCCGGCCTCTTTAAACACTTCATAGACCGGTTTAATGGCTTTGGAGGCCATCATCGTGGCGGTACCGACTTCATAAACCTGCAGCAGTGCAGGTGCGTTTCCGGTACGGAAGGCGGCAATACCCGCGCTCAGACTCTGCTCATAGTTGCCTTTGTACTGCGGAACAATTTTGTAGTCAGGATGAGCCTCATTAAAACGTTGCGCCAGTGAATCAACTTCTTTACCCAGTTCGCCTTCCATTGAATGCCAGAACGGGATGGTGGTAACTGCCAGTGCCTGACCTGCAAACGCCAGGCTAAGTGCCAGTCCTAAAGCTGTATGTCGTAACGATATCATCGGTTATCTCTCTTGTTGTGCCGTATGCGCGATATCACGCGTTTTATGCTCGCGGGGGTAACATGACATGCTCGAATGACAGAAAAATAACTTTTTTATTACAAAAAAAAGATAGTAAGGCGACAAACAGATGGCAAGGCGGTGAAAGCGGAGTGACAGGAAAATGCGGGGTGGAGCACAACAAAGCCGGGGAAGTGCCTTACCCGGCCCATAAAAAGATTTGCCGTACAGATGAGATCACTCAGGTTGTGCGAACGTAAACTCCAGCGCCAGGCCCAGGATCTGCATACCATGAATGTTATCTTCCGGAGATATCGCCACCAGGCTTTCCAGAAACTTGAGTCGCCGTGACTGGGCGTTGATGATGAGTTTTCCCCGTAATGCAGGAAGCTTCAGTGAAGAGATGGGATAAACCACGCGCCCACAGACTTCCACCGGCAGCCTGCGCAAATCGACTTGCTGAAGTACGCCCACAGAGGAATACAGCAGCGCTACAGGCGTTACGGCGAGCAACGGTGAGAGACTAATACTGACAAAATCCAGCAAGAGTTCTGGACGCAGATAGTTCAGCCCATTAAACGAAACCGTGACGCCATCAATTGCGGGCATGGGCTGCACATTAGTTTGACGCGGCGAATCATTCATGCAATTACCATTGATATAAAATATAAATCAAGCTATTGATTATGCAGAATATAGCGTACAAATGCTGGGACAGAACTCGCAATCCCTGAAGGTATGAATGATTGCGTTGCCAGTCTTACTCTCTTCGCCAGCGTCGTTCATATTCGTTCTGTAAACGCTGCTGCTCCCGCCGCTCACGGTCACGCTGGATATCCGATTTTTCATCTTCCCAACCCGGACACACTGAACTGCTGAATACCTCGCAGGGTGAGTTGGATTGTGCTAACGGGTTGACCGGCTTTTCTTGCCAGATTGCAGGATCGCGCGGATCGAAAGTTTGCTCATTCACTGCCTGCGCACTGAATGAGCAGGCCACTAGCAGACTTCCAATAGCCATACAGGCACCTGAACGTGTCATCCTTTCTCCATGTTCATTTTTATTATTGATAATCATTATCAATAAT
>NZ_JANEWM010000212.1:0-249 GCF_028069825.1 Citrobacter sp. Igbk 14 | reverse complement strand
CCGTATTATTCTGAGTGCCTAAAGGAGTGCAACTATGTTTGGGATTCTGATTAGTGCATTAAATACTTTGTTAGGTTTTGTATTCCGGTCATTGATTATTAAATTCGTCGTATTCTTTGCGCTGTATTTTGTAGTCCAGGGCTTCGTTGAAATCCTTGTTGAGTTACTGCCAGATTCAAGCAATCTCTCATCGCTGTTTGCCAATTTATCAGACGGATTCTGGTACTTCATTAACCTGAGTAAATTACC
>NZ_JANEWM010000211.1:0-253 GCF_028069825.1 Citrobacter sp. Igbk 14 | reverse complement strand
AAATGATTGTGTTGCCGATATTCCTCAGGCGTCATATTGTTCAGTGATTCATGCGGGCGTTCACAGTTATATTCTGACACCCATCTTTCCGTGATTTCCCGCACTTCATTCAGCGTTCTGAACAGGTAAAAATCGAGTATTTCTGTACGGTATGTTCGGTTAAAGCGCTCAATAAAAGCGTTCTGCGTCGGCTTACCCGGCTGAATAAATTCCAGTTTTACTGCATGTTGCTCTGCCCATTCAGCCAGTGCAA
>NZ_JANEWM010000210.1:0-233 GCF_028069825.1 Citrobacter sp. Igbk 14 | reverse complement strand
CACCGCTTTTCATTTCTTATTACGGAGAAATGAAACAGTGTGTCGTTTCAATTTTCAGCTTGATCCAGATTTTTAAAGAGCAAAACTTCGCAGTGAACCTTTTCAGGTACACTCTGAAGTTTTCTTGTTTTTTTGCAGTAAAGATGGTGGAGCTATGCGGGATCGAACCGCAGACCTCCTGCGTGCAAAGCAGGCGCTCTCCCAGCTGAGCTATAGCCCCATCGTAGTTATCT
>NZ_JANEWM010000021.1:0-77679 GCF_028069825.1 Citrobacter sp. Igbk 14 | reverse complement strand
GTTAATATATAAATATCCAGTCTGCGATATTTCCTAAATATAAGTGGATAAATAAAACCATTTCGTGCAGATACCTTCGGGCTATTCTCTCCCTCCTATCCTGATATAAGCGGAAGAGAAATCCCTTCTCGCCATTGCATTTTTCGTCGATTTTACCCATGATCGAATTGTGACAATTGTCATATAACTATGGGTATAGCATTTACTATGGAATGGATTGCCGATCCGTCAATCTGGGCCGGACTCGTCACGCTAATCGTGATAGAACTCGTTCTTGGCATTGATAATCTTGTTTTTATTGCCATCCTCGCGGAGAAACTCCCTCCAGCCCAGCGGGATAAGGCGCGTATTACCGGGCTACTACTGGCGATGGTTATGCGCCTGCTACTGTTGGCGTCAATATCATGGCTGGTGACGCTGACCACACCTCTGTTCAGCATTCGGGACTTCAGCTTCAGTGCCCGCGACCTGATTATGCTATTTGGCGGCTTCTTCCTGCTGTTCAAAGCGACAATGGAGCTTAACGAAAGGCTGGAAGGGAAAGACAGCGACAATCCCACCCAGCGTCGGGGTGCGAAATTTTGGGGCGTGGTCGCGCAAATAGTGGTACTGGATGCCATTTTCTCACTGGACTCGGTGATCACCGCGGTTGGCATGGTTGATCATCTGGCCGTCATGATGGCGGCGGTGATTATTGCCATCAGCCTGATGATGCTGGCCAGCAAATCGTTGACCCGTTTTGTTAACAGCCACCCAACTATCGTTATCCTGTGCCTGAGCTTCCTGCTGATGATTGGTTTCAGCCTGGTCGCGGAAGGCTTTGGTTTTCGCATACCGAAAGGCTATCTGTACGCGGCTATCGGCTTCTCGGTCATGATAGAAGCCCTGAACCAGCTGGCTATTTTTAACCGTCGTCGTTTTCTGTCGGCTAACCACACGTTACGCCAGCGTACCGCCGAGGCGGTGATGCGCCTGATAAGTGGTCAAAAAGAAGATGCCGAGCTGGATGCCGAAACTGCCGCCATGTTGGCGGATCATCATGAAGGCCAGATTTTTGCACCACAGGAGCGGCGGATGGTTGAGCGCGTACTGAACCTCAATCAGCGAACCGTCAGTAGCATCATGACGTCACGCCATGATATCGAGCATATTGATCTCAATGCGCCGGAAACAGAAATTCGCACACTACTGGAGAAAAACCAGCATACGCGTCTGGTCGTAACCGGAGAAGATGAACAGGAAGAACTGCTCGGTGTGGTGCATGTGATTGACCTTCTGCAACAGTCGCTGCGTGGCGAACCACTCGATTTGCGCGTCTTACTTCGCCAGCCGTTGGTATTCCCGGAAACCCTGCCGCTCCTTCCGGCGCTGGAGCAGTTCCGTAATGCCCGTACGCACTTCGCTTTTGTGGCCGATGAGTTTGGTTCGGTGGAAGGCATCGTGACGCTGAGCGACGTGATGGAAACCATCGCGGGTAACTTGCCAAATGAAGTCGAAGAGATCGACGCTCGTCATGATATTCAGAAAAATGCCGATGGGTCGTGGACGGCAAACGGCCATATGCCGCTGGAAGACCTGGTGCAGTATGTCCCGATCCCATTAGATGAGAAACGTGAGTATCACACCATCGCCGGGTTGTTAATGGAGTATCTGCAGCGCATCCCGAAAACCGGAGAGGAAGTACAGGTTGGAGACTATTTGCTGAAAACCTTGCAAGTAGAAAACCATCGGGTGCAGAAAGTCCAGTTGATACCACTGCGCAGTGAAGAAGAGATGGATTACGAGGTATAAGCGATATGCCGGATGGCGCTAAAGCGACATCCGGCAATAGAGATCAGAGTTTATCCAGCAGCTTTTTAACATCTTTGCCGTTGCGAGAGTCTTTGTTGCGATCGGCCCAGTCGTTCAATCGACGTTTTGCTTCATCCTGCATATGCTTACGCAAGAGTTGGTCCACCTGCAGGTTATAGTTTAACGACTGCCACTTGCCATAGACCCTGAGCGGAACCGGAGTCGCTTTGAGGAAATCGATCAATTTGCTTTCCCCATTCCATCCGCCCAGCACACGTACGTTAAACTGAGTATCACAATTTTGCTCAACCAGATCTAACGTGCCCTTACCCGAAAGCGCCAGCATGGCGGACTGCCCTTCCATGTTATCCAGCGTAACCTTGCCGTTATCCAGCGTCAGATCGGTCACAAAGCGATCCAGCCGCGTCGCATTATCCAAATCCTGTTGTGAGCTTGCATTGCCGCCGCTACGTTCAACCGCCTGTTGCACCAGTTGCTGGAAGTTCATGCCTTCCATACGCGTGCCGCTCATCTCAACATTGGCCTGTCCTTGCCAGCTGTGACGAAATGCCTGCGCATCAATGTCAGAGCCCGAAAAATCGCCAGTCAGTGACAGCTTGCCAGTAAGGGCAATCGGATAGTCAAAGGCTTTCAGGATAGTGCCGATTTCTACGCCTTCCAGCCGTGGGTGAAAGACTGCCCGTGGAGAGCCTTTTCTGGCATCCAGCGAGCCAGGAAGCGAGATCAACCCACCGTCACTTTTTCCCTGTAACTCATTGATATTCAGCAAGCCAGCCTGGTTGACGATTTTTGCAGAAACATTATCAAATGCCATTTTCCGCCAGAGAACTTTATCCGCCTGTAGTGCAATATTGGCGGAAAATCCTTGCAGCCCCTGATAAGAGACGGCATCAACCTGCGAGGCAATAACCGGCCGCGCCAGTGTAGACTGGCTCTGACTCTGCTGTGCCCCGGTATCTGTCGCCGCCAGAGCGTCATGCTGTACGATCAGGTTATCCAGGTTGAGCTGGCCGAATTTCAGATCGACGTCCCATGCAGGTTTCTCCGCCAGCGTTACCTGAGCTTGCCCGGCGAGTGAACTGTCATTCGCCGTTAAGTGAATCTGCGTAAAGTTGAGCTGTTTTTTCTCTTCCTGCCACCGAGCCTGAAGCTGACCCTGGCCGCGGATCCCCTGCGGCGGCAAGTCAGCGCCCTGTAACTGCCAGCTTAGCTGCTCAATGTTAGCGACTAAATCATGCGGATAGTCAGACGCATCGACAGCACCGCTGATGGACAACGTCAGGTCGCGCTGGTCGCGGTTAACGCGACCGGTGAAATCGAACGTTCCGCGATGCTGGGCATCCTGTTCCATATTCAGGTGAATATCACGAACCGTTATCTGTTCATCGTCTTCATGCTGGAATACCAGAACGCTGTCAGCCACGCGCAGGCGAGCGATATCGAACGACCATCCACGATCTTCTGCCAGATCCGGCAGTGTATTATCTTTTGGCGCAACAGGGGCATCGACTCCGCGCACAGCCTCGGTTTCAGGTATAAGTTGAATCACCGCGCCTTTGAGCATGACTTGCTTTACGCTGAGTTGGTGGCTCAACAACGGCCACAAGGCGACGTCCAGACGCATATTGTCGGCACGAACCAGAGGTTCGCTGGCACCTTCGGCCGTTAGCACCATGCGCCCGGAGAGAATGCTCAACTGGGGCCATACGTGCCAGCGCAGAGGACCATCCAACTGCAGTTGATATCCGCTACGCGCAGCAACTTGCTTCACCATGTATGCGCGGAAATCGTTCGGATTCACCAACAATACTAACGCAGAGAAACCGGCCACCAGCACGACCAGAAGAATCATCAGCGTCGTCAGAAATCGTCTCATGCTATCCCCAATGGACTGAAAAACACTCAGTCTTTATCGATCCGGCTGGCTACCGCGCCCTGCTGATCGCGATACTTCGCATCCTGGCGACGGTTGTAAGGTCGCGCTGCCGGGCCGGAAAGCGGTTCGAAGCTCAGTGCACCAATCGGCATACCGGGGCGCAGCGCCAACGGTAATTTTCCTGAGTTGTAAAATTCCAGCACGATGCAGCCCGACCAACCCGGATCAATACGGTGTGCCGTAACGTGTACCATCAGGCCCAGACGAGCCAGCGAAGAACGGCCGTCTAACCAGCCAACAAGGTCGGAAGGCAGCGTTACGGATTCGAACGTTACCGCCAGCGCTAATTCACCCGGGTGCAGGAAAAACGCTTCACCGTCTTTGAGGACAATTTCATCACTCATTACGCGGTCAAGCGCAGCGCTGACCTCATCCTTCGGCCCGCTCAAATCAATATACGCCGCCGTATGACCGCGGAACGTACGAAATTTGTTTCCAAGACGCACATCTACCGTTGCGCCGTTGATACGCTCGACAGGAGGACGTGGATTGATCGACAGACGACCTTCATCCAACCAGGCTTCAATATCTCGGTCACATAAACGCATGGCACTTTCTCCTTTCGTGCTTCAACCCCTTAATGCCAGGCGCGTTAAGGGTGAACCAGGTTATCACTGAACGGTACACAATTCGCTGAACTTATTCAAAGAACTGACTGATTTTCGCCTTCAGAATATCGATAGCAATGCGATTTTTACCCCCGCGAGGCACGATGATATCGGCGTATTGTTTTGAAGGCTCAATAAATTGCAGGAACATCGGACGTACGGTTTTTTGGTATTGCGCCATCACCGAATCCATTGAACGACCACGTTCATTCACATCCCGCTTGATACGGCGCATCAGGCAAATATCCAACGGCGTATCAACAAAAATAGAGAAGTTCATTTCATCACGCAAACGCGCATCCGTCAGCAACAAAATGCCTTCCAGAATAATGACTTTCTTGGGTTCAATATGAATAGTTTCTTGTGTGCGCGTGTGTTCAACATAGCTATAAACGGGCAATTCAATGGCGGAACCACGTTTAAGTGTTTGCAGATGCTGAAACAGCAAACTGTGATCCATCGCATTTGGATGGTCGTAGTTCGTTTTTACGCGTTCTTCCATCGACAGATGGCTTTGATCTTTGTAATAGCTGTCTTCGGGAATAACGCCAATATGTTCGTCACCGACTTGTTCACGCAATTCGCGATAAAGAGTACTGGCAATAAGACTCTTGCCGGAAGCCGATGCGCCGGCAATGCCGATAATGACGCACTGATGGGACTGATCAGTCATAAATTTAGCGACCTGATTAACCTGGATGTAAGGAAGGGCGGCGTCGAAACGCCAAACGCGGCAATTATAGGGATTTCAGCAGCGCGATGCCAGCCCAGGCTGCACCAATGCTTTCCCTGTCGCAAATTAAAACGGTTAATTTTAAAGCAGGCTCAATTTTTATTCACCCGCCTTAGGAATTAATGGCTTGAGCGTGTTAATTTATGAGCAACTGGCGTATAAATTGTAAATTATTTGTACTAGCATAAACGAAGATTAAACGTGATGCGGCCGGTAACTCTGCTGGCCGACATCGGCTATTTGGGTAAAGTGGTAATGAGTAAACAATTCCAACATGTTTTAGTTACCCTACCCCATCCTCTGCTGCGCCTGGCCAGTTTAGGTCTGGTAGCATTTATCTTTACGCTATTCTCGCTGGAACTGTCGCGTTTCGGTACTCAACTGGCACCGCTTTGGTTTCCAACCTCAATTATGATGGTGGCGTTTTACCGCCATGCGGGGAAAATGTGGCCAGGGATAGCGCTGGCATGCTCATTCGGCAGTATCGGCGCGTCTTTGCTGTTTTTTCCTGGCGGTTCGCTTAACTACACTTATACGACCATCAACATTATTGAAGCGGTCGCCGGCGCGATGTTGTTGCGCAAGCTGCTACCCTGGTACAATCCCTTACAGAATCTGAATGACTGGGCGCGATTGGCGTTGGGTAGCGCCGTCATTCCACCGCTGTTAGGTGGTGTACTGATGTGGCTACTACTCCCGGAGGGAACCTCGTTAAATACGTTTCTCATTTGGGTGCTTTCCGAATCCATCGGCGCGCTGGCGCTGGTGCCATTGGGTCTGTTATTCAAGCCTCATTATCTGCTGCGCCACCGCGATCCACGTTTACTGCTTGAGACCCTCATCACGCTGCTCGTCACCTTAACGTTCAGTTGGCTCTCCATGATGTACGTGCCGTGGCCGTTTACCTGCGTCATTGTTTTGCTGATGTGGAGCGCCGTCCGTTTGCCGCGTATGGAAGCATTTTTAATTTTCCTCAGCACCGTCATGATGGTCTCTCTGATGTTGGCTGCCAACCCATCGCTGCTCTACACCCCAAAAGCGAATGTGATGACAAGTATTCCGTGGCTGCCGTTTTTGATGATTCTGTTGCCAGCCAACATGATGACTATGGTGATGTACGCATTTCGGGCCGAGCGAAAACACATCTCTGAAAGCGAATCGCGTTTTCGTAATGCAATGGAATATTCCGCGATTGGCATGGCGCTGGTCGGTACCGAAGGGCAGTGGTTACAGGCAAACAAGGCGCTGTGTCAGTTTCTTGGCTACAGTCAGGATGAACTGAGAGCGCTGACCTTCCAGCAACTCACCTGGCCAGAAGATCTGAATAACGACCTCGAACAACTCGGCATGTTGGCCCGTGGTGAAATCAATAGCTACTCCATGGAAAAGCGCTATTACACGCGCGCAGGCGAAGTCGTCTGGGCATTGCTGGCCGTTTCGCTGGTACGCCACAGCGACAACACCCCGCTCTACTTTATTGCTCAGGTCGAAGACATAAACGACCTGAAACACACCGAGTGGATGAATAAGCGGCTGATGGAGCGCATCACCCTCGCCAACGAAGCGGGCGGTATCGGTATCTGGGAGTGGGAACTGCAACCCGATGTGATCAGTTGGGATAAGCGCATGTTCGATCTCTATGAAGTCCCGCCGCATATCAAACCCAGTTGGCAAGTCTGGTACGAGTGCGTCGTACCAGAAGATCGCGAGCATGCTGAAAATGTGATTCGCGACTCTCTGGCCGCACGAATTCCCTTTAAGCTCGAATTTCGTATTGCAGTACGTGACGGCGTGCGACACATCCGCTCGTTGGCTAACCGGGTACTGAATAAAGACGGAGAAGTTGAACGCTTACTCGGCATCAATTTGGATATGACCGAAGTGAAGCAACTCAACGAAGCGTTGTACCAGGAAAAAGAGCGCCTGCACATCACGCTGGACTCGATCGGCGAAGCGGTGATTTGTATTGATGTCGACATGAACGTGACCTTTATGAACCCGGTTGCCGAGAAGATGAGCGGCTGGCAGCAGGACGACGCGATAGGTATTCCGTTACTGACAGTGCTGCGTATTACCTTTGGCGATAACGGCCCGTTGATGGAAAACATCTACAGTGCCGATATGTCGCGTACTGCCATAGAGCAGGAGGTGGTTCTGCATTGCCGTAACGGCAGCAGTTACGACATTCAGTACAGCATTACGCCACTCAGTACCCTTGACGGCGGCAGCATTGGCTCCGTGCTGGTCATTCAGGATGTCACCGAGTCGCGTAAGATGTTACGCCAACTGAGCTACAGCGCGTCGCACGATGATCTCACCCATCTTGCTAACCGGGTCAGCTTTGAAAACCATCTGAAACAATTGCTGCAAGCCGTACACGATACGCATCAACGTCATGTTCTGGTCTTTATCGATCTGGATCGGTTTAAAGCCGTGAACGATAGCGCGGGCCATGCTGCAGGCGATGCCCTGCTGCGCGAACTGGCTTCTCTGATGCTCAGCATGCTACGTACCAGCGATGTACTGGCGCGTCTCGGTGGCGATGAATTCGGCCTGTTGCTGCCAGATTGCAACATCGAAAGCGCACGCTTTATCTCTGGCCGTATTATCAGCGCCATCAACGAGTATCAGTTCATGTGGGACGGCCGTCTGCACCGCATAGGTGCCAGTGCGGGTATTACGCTGATCGATGAGAAAAATCATGTCGCGACTGAGGTTATGTCCCAGGCGGATATCGCCTGCTATGCCGCCAAAAACAGCGGACGTGGCCGGGTCTGCGTGTATGAGCCTCAGCAAAGTCAGACGCACACCTCACGGGAACTGCTATCGTTTGATGAACAGAAGCACATTATTGCGCACAACCCGATGCTCATGATCGCCCGGGGTGTGGCCTCTCCACGCATTCCTGAGACATTCAGCTTCTGGCTACTCTCACTGCGTCTGGGAACAGAGGACGGTGATGTTATCGAAGAGCATATCTTCCGTACCGGACTTGTTGACCCTGCGCTTAATCATGCGCTTGACCGCCGGGTTTTTAACGAATTTTTCCAGCATGCAGCGACGGCGATTGCCAGTAAGGGACTCAGTATTGCCCTTCCCCTTTCTGCCGCCGGACTGTTGAGTACCGAACTTGTGGATGAACTGCTAGAACAGTTGCAACGTAGCCCGCTACCACCACGATTATTACACCTGACCATTCCAGCCGGAGTGATGAAATCGCATCCAGCTCAGAGCCTATCGGCCATTCAGCGGCTTCGTCACGCGGGTTGTCGGATTATTTTAAGCCAGGTTGGGCGCGACTTAGAGATCTTTGAAAACCTGAAGTTTCACACCGTCGATTACCTGTTACTCGATAGTGATATCAGCGCCAGTGTTCACGGCAACCTGATGGATGAAATGTGGGTTTCTATTATCCAGGGCCATGCACAGCGCCTGGATATCAAAACGATCGCCGGCCCCGTGCAAATGCCGCTTATTATGGACGCACTTTCTGGTATCGGTATCGATATGATCTACGGCGACATCATTGCTGATGCTCAGCCGTTGGATCTGCTACTCAATACCAGCAACTTCGCTATCAACTGACGGCTGCCACCCTTCCGTATACCAGATATGCAATAACGCATAGGAGCGCCACGGCTTCCAGCGCTCGGCATAACGCCGGATCTGGGCTGGCGTCATGCCCGGAAAGCGTTGTTTAATCAAATAATCGTCAGGGAGAAAAACATCTTTCGCCTGCCAACCGCGTAGCGCGAAATAATTGGCAGTCCAGCGCCCTATACCGGGAAACGTTTGTAGGTACTTTACGCCTTGCTCAATATCGGCTGGTGCAACCGATGCAAGCCTTCCGGTAAGCGTTGCTCGTGCCAGATGAATGAGCGCTTCGGCGCGTTTGAGCGGCATCCCTAAGGCTTTCAGGTGCAAAGGATCAGCAGCAGCCAGCGCTTGTGGTGTGGGAAAACACACATACTCAGGCGCGTCATCAAGCCTGTCACCGTAGGCGTGTACAACTTTCGCGGTCAGTTTTGCCGCCATGGCAACGCTCACTAACTGGCCTAATATCGCCCTCACACCTTGTTCAAAAGCATCGACAGAGCCGGGTAGCCGCAAGCCAGGACGCGCTGCGCCCAGGCTGCCCAGAGCGTTAACAATATGCTGTGGACAGCAGCCAAGATCGAACAACCGCTCAATTTTAACCAGGCATTCTGGCGCAACGGGCTGTAAACCTGGACTTAACCTGACCTGAAGCTGGTGTGTCTTCAGGTCAGGCACTACCCTCACCAGCCCGCGATACTCACCGATTGCCAGGCTCCTGGCGTAATACAACTCCCCGACGGTTTCGACACCCTCCACCGCACGGGCGGCAAGAAACCCTAGCATCCAGGACCAGTCATAAGGCGGCTGCCAGCTCAGTGTTAACATTCAGGTTCCCTTTTTAGTTAAACCTACAGCATAAACGGTATTCAATCGATACGCCTTGCTTTCATATTCCAGTTGTCGGGGCGGCAACATTTCGCTAAAGTCACGCCCCTTCTTCACGGGCATGGGGATTTTTACGGTGTTTATTGGTTTTGACTACGGTACGGCAAACTGTTCAGTAGCCGTAATGCGTGACGGGCAGCCACACCTGCTCAAAATGGAAAATAACAGCACGTTACTGCCCTCAATGCTTTGTGCGCCTACGCGTGAAGCGGTGAGCGAATGGTTGTATCGCCATCATGATGTCCCCACGACGGATGCCGAAACACAGGCGCTACTGAGTCGTGCGATGCGTTTTAACCGCGATGAAGACATCGATGTTAGCGCCAATAGCGTGCAGTTTGGTCTGGCGTCACTGGCGCAATACATTGACGACCCGGAAGAGGTTTACTTTGTTAAATCGCCAAAATCATTCCTGGGTGCCAGCGGCCTGAAGCCGCAGCAGGTTGCGCTATTTGAGGATTTGGTCTGCGCGATGATGCTGCATATTCGCAATCAGGCGCAAAACCAGCTACCGGAAGCGATCACCCAGGCCGTTATCGGTCGCCCGATCAACTTCCAGGGGTTAGGCGGTGATGATGCCAACGCCCAGGCGCAGGGTATCCTTGCGCGTGCGGCAAAGCGTGCTGGTTTTCAGGATGTTGTTTTTCAATACGAACCGGTAGCCGCGGGTCTGGATTTTGAAGCAACCTTGCAGGAAGAAAAACGCGTATTGGTGGTGGATATCGGCGGTGGTACCACTGACTGTTCGCTACTGCTAATGGGACCGCAATGGCATCAGCGCGCCGATCGCGAAAACAGCCTGCTGGGACACAGCGGTTGCCGCGTGGGCGGTAACGATCTGGATATTGCGTTAGCCTTTAAACATCTGATGCCACTGCTGGGTATGGGCGGCGAAACGGAAAAAGGCATCGCATTGCCGATTTTACCCTGGTGGAACGCGGTCGCGATCAACGATGTTCCGGCACAAAGTGATTTCTACAGCACCGCCAACGGACGTTTACTCAACGATCTGATCCGCGATGCACGTGAAGCAGACAAAGTGGCGCTGCTGCTTAAAGTCTGGCGTGAACGCCTGAGTTATCGCCTGGTACGCAGCGCAGAAGAGAGCAAAATTGCGCTTTCTGACCAGACAAACGTTACCGCGGCACTGCCATTTATCAGCGATGCGCTGGCCACCGCTATCAGCCAGCAAGGACTGGAAGCGGCGTTAAATCAACCGCTGGCACGTATTCTTGAGCAGGTTCAGTTAGCGCTGGATAACGCGCAGGAAAAACCGGATGTCATTTATCTGACCGGCGGTAGCGCCCGTTCACCGCTGATCAAAAAAGCCCTTGCTGAACAGCTTCCGGGGATCCCTATCGCCGGTGGCGATGACTTTGGCTCTGTCACCGCAGGGCTGGCTCGCTGGGCGGAAGTGGTTTTCCACTAAGTCGCTCGCAGGCTGAAAAGCGTACGTATTGACATCATCGTTACTGTGGATTACTTTCAGGAGTGAGGGTTAGGGAGGTTTTACCCTCCCCCTGGTGTCTTAGTAAGCCGGTAAGCTAATGACTAAGAGTATCACCAGTATGATGACCTGCTTCATCATAACCCTTTCCTTTTTTTGGCCCCTTCCTCGGGAGGGGCTTTCCCGTTCCAGCGTCCCGCTGAAATCTCTGGCTTACCTCCTTATCGCCTTGACCACACTCTGACACACTATTTCGCATTGGCGATTTTCGCTGCTGATTGTTGCGTAATGCCTCGCAAAGCCGCGCCGTCATTCAGACGAATCCCGACAGTGTTTCATAATTCCTCCATTTTTCTCCCTTGTTCACTGGCTAAACTAGTATCATTCCGCGAAACGTTTCAGGAAGAGAAACTCATAACAATGAAAGGCCGTAACAAATCCCGCTGGGTGATAGTAATCGTGATCGTCGTGGCCGCCATCGCCGCCTTCTGGTTCTGGCAAAGTCGCAGCGAACCTCAGGGAACAGCCCCCGGCGCGACCCGTCAGACACAACCCGCTCCGGCAACGGGACGACGAGGAATGCGTTCCGGTCCGTTGGCTCCGGTTCAGGCGGCTACGGCAGTCGAACAAGCGGTTCCACGCTATCTGACCGGGCTGGGTACCATTACTGCCGCGAACACCGCGACGGTACGCAGTCGCGTGGACGGCCAACTCATCGCCATACACTTTCAGGAAGGGCAACAGGTGAAAGCCGGCGATCTGCTGGCTGAGATCGACCCGAGCCAGTTTAACGTTGCGTTGGCTCAGGCGCAGGGACAGCTAGCGAAAGATAAAGCCACGCTAGCCAATGCTCGTCGCGACCTCGCCCGCTATCAGCAATTGGCCAAAACGAATCTGGTCTCTCGTCAGGAACTGGATGCACAACAGGCGCTGGTCAACGAAACACAAGGGACGATAAAAGCCGATGAAGCCAGCGTCGCCAGCGCGCAATTACAACTCGACTGGAGCCGGATAACGGCTCCTGTTGATGGTCGGGTGGGCCTGAAGCTTGTGGATGTGGGTAACCAGATATCCAGCAGCGATACCACCGGGATTGTCGTCATTACACAAACCCATCCTATTGATCTGGTTTTCACTCTGCCAGAGAACGATATCGCGACCGTAGTACAGGCACAGAAATCGGGGACGCCACTGAAAGTTGAGGCCTGGGACCGTACCAACTCGAAAAAACTGAGCGAAGGTGTGCTGCTGAGCCTCGACAACCAGATTGACGCCACCACCGGCACCATCAAAGCAAAGGCCCGCTTTAACAACCAGGACGATGCCTTGTTCCCGAATCAGTTTGTTAACGCTCGCATGCTCGTCGATACGGAACATAATGCCGTCGTGATCCCAACTGCCGCACTACAAATGGGTAACGAAGGCCACTTTGTCTGGGTGCTGAACAACGACAACAAAGTCAGCAAACATCTGGTTAAACCGGGTATTCAGGACAGCCAGAATGTCGTTATCTCCGCCGGGCTGTCCGCGGGCGATCGCGTCGTAACCGACGGTATTGATCGTCTGACGGAAGGGGCTAAAGTCGAGGTCGTGGAGGCTCACGCCGCCACCGCTAGCGACGACAAAGCCGCACCGCGCGGCTATGGCAAAAAAGGAGCGAGCTCCTGATGCAGGTGTTACCTCCCGGCAATACAGGCGGCCCGTCCCGCCTGTTCATTCTGCGCCCTGTCGCCACCACGTTGCTGATGGTCGCGATTTTGCTTGCCGGTATTATCGGCTATCGTTTTCTGCCCATTGCGGCATTACCAGAAGTGGATTACCCCACCATTCAGGTCATAACGCTCTACCCCGGAGCCAGCCCGGATGTCATGACGTCTGCGGTTACCGCTCCGCTTGAACGCCAGTTCGGGCAGATGTCCGGCCTGAAACAAATGTCCTCCCAAAGTTCCGGTGGTGCATCGGTCGTCACGTTGCAGTTTCAACTGACCCTGCCACTGGATGTTGCTGAGCAGGAAGTTCAGGCCGCCATCAATGCCGCCACCAACTTATTACCGAGTGACCTGCCTAACCCACCGGTCTACAGCAAAGTTAATCCAGCGGATCCGCCGATCATGACGCTGGCCGTCACCTCGACCGCCATGCCGATGACGCAGGTGGAAGATATGGTGGAAACCCGCGTCGCACAGAAAATCTCCCAGGTTTCTGGTGTTGGCCTGGTGACACTTTCTGGCGGCCAGCGTCCTGCGGTCCGCGTGAAGCTTAATGCACAGGCGATTGCAGCGCTCGGCCTGACCAGCGAAACCATCCGCACGGCGATTACCGGCGCCAACGTCAATTCCGCCAAAGGGAGTCTTGATGGGCCAACGCGCGCCGTTACACTTTCCGCTAATGACCAGATGCAGTCTGCCGATGAGTATCGCCAGTTAATCGTTGCCTATAAAAATGGTGCACCGGTACGACTGGGTGATGTCGCCACCGTCGAACAAGGTGCAGAAAACAGCTGGCTTGGGGCATGGGCCAACAAACAACAAGCCATCGTGATGAACGTACAGCGTCAACCAGGCGCAAATATTATCTCCACGGCGGACAGTATTCGGCAAATGCTGCCGCAACTGACGGAAAGCCTGCCGAAATCGGTGAAGGTAACTGTACTTTCGGATCGTACGACCAATATTCGCGCTTCCGTTGCCGACACTCAGTTCGAACTGATGCTGGCAATTGCATTGGTCGTCATGATTATCTACCTGTTTCTGCGCAATATTCCTGCCACCATCATTCCTGCGGTTGCCGTTCCGCTATCGCTGATCGGGACCTTCGCGGTAATGGTGTTTCTTGATTTCTCCATCAACAATCTGACATTGATGGCGCTGACCATCGCCACGGGTTTTGTGGTGGATGATGCCATTGTGGTTATCGAGAATATTTCGCGCTATATCGAAAAAGGGGAAAAGCCACTGACCGCAGCCCTGAAAGGTGCAGGCGAGATTGGTTTTACCATCATCTCCCTGACGTTTTCATTGATTGCAGTATTGATCCCACTGCTATTCATGGGCGATATCGTCGGGCGCTTGTTCCGCGAATTCGCCGTTACGCTGGCGGTAGCGATTCTGATTTCCGCCGTCGTATCGCTCACCCTTACACCGATGATGTGCGAGCGCATGCTCAGTCAGGCGTCATTGCGTAAGCAAAACCGCTTCTCCCGCGCCTCAGAAAAAATGTTCGATCGGGTGATTGCCGGATACGGCCACTGGCTGGCAAAAGTACTTAACCACCCGTGGTTGACGCTTAGCGTAGCCCTCGGTACGTTGGCCCTGAGCGTCATGCTGTGGGTGTTTATCCCAAAAGGTTTTTTCCCGATTCAGGATAACGGCATTATTCAGGGTACGCTGCAGGCTCCGCAATCCAGTTCATTTTCCAGCATGACCCAGCGTCAACGCCAGGTTTCCGATGTGATCCTTAACGATCCTGCGGTAGAAAGCCTGACGGCCTTTGTGGGTGTTGACGGCACTAACCCCGCGCTGAACAGTGCACGCCTGCAAATTAATCTTAAACCGTTGGATGAGCGCGACGATCGCGTTCAGAAGGTGATCGCCCGATTGCAGGATGAGGTAGACAGAGTCCCTGGCGTTGACCTTTATCTACAACCCACGCAGGATCTGACGATTGATACCCAGGTCAGCCGAACGCAATACCAGTTTACGTTACAAGCTAACTCTCTTGACGCCCTCAGCACGTGGGTCCCACAGCTGCTTGAAAAACTTCAGCAGTTACCACAATTGTCTGATGTTAGCAGCGACTGGCAGGATCAAGGGTTGGTCGCGTATGTGAACGTCAATCGTGACAGCGCCAGCCGTTTAGGGATCAGTATGGCGGATGTCGATAACGCCCTGTATAACGCCTTCGGACAGCGTTTAATTTCGACTATCTACACGCAGGCAAACCAGTATCGCGTGGTGTTAGAGCATAACACTGACAGCACACCTGGACTTGCAGCACTGGATACCATTCGTCTGACCAGTAGCGATGGCGGGATCGTACCGCTCAGCGCTATCGCCAGCATTGAGCAGCGTTTTGCCCCGCTATCGATTAACCATCTCGATCAATTCCCGGTGACGACTATCTCGTTCAATGTGCCAGATAACCAGTCGTTGGGCGATGCGGTACAGGCGATTCAGGATGCCGAAAAAACACTTAACCTGCCCGCAAATATCACCACTCAGTTCCAGGGCAGTACGCTGGCCTTCCAGGCTGCTCTGGGCAACACCATCTGGCTGATTGTGGCGGCAGTGGTCGCGATGTATATCGTGCTCGGCGTATTGTACGAAAGCTTTATTCACCCGATTACGATTCTCTCTACACTTCCCACTGCAGGTGTCGGGGCGTTGCTGGCGCTCATGATTGCCGGCAGCGAACTGGACGTGATCGCGATCATCGGCATTATTTTGCTCATCGGGATCGTGAAGAAAAACGCCATCATGATGATCGACTTTGCCCTTGCCGCGGAACGTGAGCAGGGAATGTCGCCCCGCGATGCCATTTTCCAGGCCTGTCTGCTGCGTTTTCGCCCTATCCTGATGACCACGTTGGCAGCGCTACTGGGGGCGTTGCCACTGATGCTAAGCACCGGTGTAGGTGCAGAGTTACGCCGTCCATTAGGTATTGGCATGGTTGGCGGTCTGCTGGTCAGCCAGGTCCTGACGTTGTTTACCACACCGGTGATTTACCTGCTATTTGACCGACTGTCGCTGTATGTGAAAAACCGCTTCCCGCGTCAGGAAGAGGACGCGTAAATGAAATTTTTTGCGCTTTTCATCCATCGCCCGGTCGCGACCATTCTCATTTCGGTGGCGATTACCCTGTGCGGGATTCTTGGCTTTCGTCTGTTGCCAGTGGCCCCCCTGCCACAGGTTGATTTCCCGGTAATCATGGTCAGTGCATCACTACCGGGAGCATCACCAGAAACAATGGCGTCATCTGTAGCAACCCCACTGGAACGCTCGCTTGGGCGGATCGCGGGCGTAAATGAGATGACATCAAGCAGTTCGCTTGGTAGCACGCGCATTATTCTCGAATTTAAATTTGACCGCGACATCAACGGTGCAGCACGGGACGTACAGGCCGCCATTAACGCAGCGCAAAGCCTGCTGCCCAGCGGGATGCCCAGCCGCCCGACGTATCGGAAGGCCAACCCTTCAGATGCCCCGATCATGATCCTGACGCTAACATCGGACACGTACTCGCAAGGTGAATTATACGATTTCGCCTCGACGCAACTGGCGCAGACCATCGCACAAATCAACGGCGTCGGTGATGTGGATGTCGGAGGAAGCTCTCTTCCCGCCGTGCGTGTGGGGCTTAATCCGCAGGCGCTGTTTAACCAGGGTGTATCGCTGGACGCGGTGCGTAGCGCTATCGATAACGCCAACGTGCGTAAACCACAGGGTGCTATCGAAGATAAAACCCATCGCTGGCAGGTACAAACCAACGATGAGCTAAAAACCGCGGCGGAATATAAGCCAGTTATCATCCACTATAACAACGGTGCAGCTGTGCGACTGGGGGATGTTGCATCTGTCAGTGATTCAGTGCAGGACGTACGCAATGCGGGGATGACCAATGCCAAACCGGCCATTCTGTTGATGATCCGCAAACTGCCGGAAGCCAATATTATTCAGACGGTCGACAGCATTCGCGCCAAACTACCGGAGTTACAAACCCTGGTTCCTGCCGCTATCGATCTACAAATCGCCCAGGATCGTTCACCCACTATCCGCGCTTCGCTGGCTGAAGTAGAACAAACACTGATTATCTCCGTCGCGTTGGTTATCCTGGTGGTGTTTGTCTTCCTGCGCTCCGGGCGTGCCACCCTGATCCCAGCCGTTGCGGTTCCGGTCTCGCTGATTGGTACGTTTGCCGCGATGTATCTGTGTGGATTTAGCCTCAACAACCTGTCGTTAATGGCCCTAACCATCGCGACGGGTTTTGTCGTCGATGATGCCATTGTGGTACTGGAGAACATTGCACGCCACCTCGAAGCAGGAATGAAACCGTTACAGGCTGCGCTACAGGGCACGCGCGAGGTGGGTTTCACGGTTCTCTCCATGAGCCTGTCGCTGGTGGCGGTGTTTCTGCCACTGCTATTAATGGGCGGGCTGCCAGGGCGACTGTTACGCGAGTTTGCCGTCACCCTGTCGGTGGCTATCGGTATTTCACTGCTGGTATCGCTGACGTTGACGCCGATGATGTGTGGCTGGATGCTCAAATCCAGCACACCACGCGAACAATCGCGTAAGCGGGGATTTGGCCGTGTACTGGTGGCATTACAACAAAGCTACGCCACCTCGCTGAAGTGGGTGCTATGCCACACACGCATGGTGGGCGTGGTGCTACTCGCAACCATTGCCCTGAACGTCTGGCTCTATATTTCAATCCCCAAAACCTTCTTCCCGGAGCAGGATACTGGCGTGCTCATGGGCGGGATCCAAGCCGATCAGAGCATTTCGTTTCAGGCGATGCGGGGCAAACTGCAGGACTTTATGAAGATCATCCGCGACGATCCTGCGGTGAATAACGTCACCGGGTTTACCGGCGGTTCACGCGTCAACAGCGGAATGATGTTTATCACCCTGAAGCCTCGTGGAGAACGTCACGAAACGGCGCAACAGGTGATCGACCGCCTGCGTGTGAAGCTTGCCAAAGAACCCGGCGCAAACCTGTTTCTGATGGCGGTGCAGGATATTCGCGTCGGCGGTCGTCAGGCTAATGCCAGCTACCAATACACTCTGTTGTCAGATGACCTCGCCGCACTACGCGAATGGGAACCAAAAATTCGTAAGGCGCTGGCCGCCCTGCCCCAGTTGGCGGACGTCAACTCCGATCAGCAGGACAACGGCGCGGAAATGAATCTGACCTACGATCGTGACACCATGTCACGTCTGGGAATCGACGTTGAAGCTGCCAACAGCCTGCTGAATAACGCCTTTGGTCAGCGACAAATTTCAACCATCTATCAGCCGATGAACCAATACAAAGTGGTGATGGAAGTCGACCCACGCTACACCCAGGATATCAGCGCCCTGGACAAAATGTTCGTCATTAACAGCGATGGCAAAGCAATACCGTTGTCGTACTTTGCCAAATGGCAACCGGCAAATGCGCCGCTATCGGTGAATCACCAGGGGTTGTCTGCCGCCTCAACCGTATCATTTAACCTGCCGACCGGTTCTTCACTTTCTGAAGCGACGGAGGCCATCAACCGAACGATGACCCAGCTTGGAGTACCGTCGACGGTACGCGGTAGCTTTGCGGGTACCGCACAGGTATTTCAGGACACCATGAACTCACAGGTGATCCTGATTATCGCCGCCATCGCCACCGTCTATATCGTGCTGGGTATGCTGTATGAAAGCTATGTTCACCCGCTGACTATTCTCTCCACGCTGCCTTCTGCTGGCGTTGGGGCCTTACTGGCGCTGGAGCTGTTCAATGCCCCGTTCAGCCTAATCGCCCTGATAGGGATCATGCTATTAATTGGCATTGTGAAGAAAAACGCCATCATGATGGTCGATTTTGCGCTGGAAGCGCAGAGAAATGGCAAGTTGCAGCCCGAAGAAGCGATTTTCCAGGCCTGCCTGCTGCGCTTTCGCCCAATAATGATGACCACGCTGGCGGCCCTGTTTGGTGCGCTGCCGCTGGTATTATCCGCAGGTGACGGCTCTGAACTGCGTCAACCATTGGGGATAACCATTGTTGGCGGGCTGGTTGTCAGTCAGCTACTGACGCTGTACACCACTCCGGTGGTCTATCTCTTTTTCGACCGTCTGCGTCTGCGTTTTTCGCGTAAAAACAGCAAACCGGTAGCAGAGTTATGACAGAACTTCCCGACAGCACCCGCTGGCAACTTTGGATTGTGGCATTTGGCTTTTTCATGCAGTCGCTGGATACCACCATCGTCAACACCGCGCTTCCCTCGATGGCCAAAAGTCTCGGGGAAAGCCCACTGCATATGCACATGGTCATTGTGTCGTATGTACTTACCGTCGCCGTAATGCTCCCCGCCAGCGGTTGGCTGGCCGATAAAATCGGTGTGCGCAATATATTCTTCACCGCGATCATTCTGTTTACGCTGGGATCGCTTTTTTGCGCCTGGTCCGGAACGCTGGATGAACTGGTGATGGCTCGTGTGTTACAAGGTGTAGGCGGCGCGATGATGGTGCCCGTCGGCAGGTTGACGGTGATGAAAATCGTCCCACGCGAGCAATACATGGCGGCAATGACATTCGTCACCTTGCCCGGTCAGATTGGCCCTCTTCTGGGCCCGGCATTAGGTGGTATCCTGGTGGAATATGCCTCCTGGCACTGGATATTTCTGATTAACATTCCGGTTGGCATTGTCGGGGCAATAGCGACGTTAATGCTGATGCCCAACTACACCATGCAAACTCGCCGTTTCGATCTTTCTGGATTCATGATGCTGGCTGTCGGCATGGCGGTACTCACGTTAGCGCTCGATGGTAGTAAGGGAACCGGCATTTCCCACATCACGCTGGCAGCGCTGGTTATCTGTGGCGTACTGGCGATCCTGCTGTATCTGAAACATGCCCACAACAACCCTCGTGCACTGTTTAGCCTGCATCTGTTTCGTACACACACCTTCTCGTTAGGCCTGTTCGGCAGCTTTGCCGGGCGGATTGGTAGCGGAATGTTACCGTTCATGACCCCGGTTTTCCTGCAGATTGGATTGGGCTTTTCACCATTTCATGCCGGATTGATGATGATCCCGATGGTGCTGGGCAGTATGGGAATGAAACGCATCGTGGTTCAGGTCGTCAACCGGTTTGGCTACCGTCGCGTACTGGTCACCACCACGCTTGCCCTGTCGATGGTCAGCCTGTTGCTGATGAGCACCGCGTTACTGGGTTGGTATTACGCCCTGCCGTTCATACTGTTCTTACAGGGAATGGTCAATTCTACCCGCTTCTCCTCAATGAACACGCTGACGCTAAAAGACCTGCCAGATGACCTCGCGAGCAGCGGCAACAGCCTGCTGTCGATGATTATGCAACTGTCGATGAGTATCGGGGTAACCATCGCCGGCCTGTTGTTAGGCATGTTTGGGCAGCAGCATATCGCCATCGATAGCGCGTCTACGCATACCGTCTTTATGTACACCTGGCTGTGCATTGCGTTTCTTATCGCACTGCCCGCCCTCATTTTTGCCCGCGTGCCGAACGACACGCAGACCAACGCGGTGATTTCACGGCGCAAAAGGAGCACCTGATGAAGTTCTGGCGGCCCGGTATCACCGGCAAACTATTTCTGGCTATTTTCGCCACCTGCATTGTGCTGCTGATCAGTATGCACTGGGCCGTGCGCATTAGCTTCGAACGCGGTTTTATTGACTACATCAAACACGGTAACGAACAACGCCTGCAAATGCTCAGCGATGCGTTAAGCGAGCAGTACGAGCAGCACGGCAACTGGCGATTCTTACGCAATAACGATCGTTTTGTTTTCCAGATCCTGCGCTCTTTTGAACACGACAATGACGATGATAAACCGGGACCCGGCATGCCGCCGCACGGCTGGCGTACGCAATTTTGGGTGGTCGATCAAAGTGCCCGCGTGCTGGTCGGCCCGCGCGGTCCCGTACCGCGTGACGGCATGCGCCATCCCATACGCGTTAACGGCAGCGAAGTGGGGGCCGTGATCGCCTCGCCCGTAGAACGTTTAACGCGGAATACGGATATCAATTTCGACATGCAGCAAAGACGATCCAGTTGGCTTATCGTGGCGCTCTCCACGATCCTTGCCGCGCTGGCGACGTTTACGCTTGCGCGCAGCCTGCTGGCCCCGGTTAAGCGGTTGGTGGAAGGCACACACAAACTGGCTGCCGGCGATTTTACCACCCGCGTGGTCCCCACCAGTACCGATGAACTGGGCAAACTGGCGCAGGATTTCAACCAGCTCGCCAGTACGCTGGAAAAAAACCAGCAGATGCGCCGGGACTTTATGGCTGATATCTCTCACGAACTGCGCACGCCGCTGGCAGTTTTACGCGGCGAACTCGAAGCTATTCAGGATGGTGTACGTCAGTTCACCCCGGATTCGGTAGCCTCATTGCAGGCCGAAGTGGGTACGCTCACCAAACTGGTAGACGATCTCCACCAGCTTTCTATGTCTGATGAAGGTGCGTTGGCCTACCAGAAAACCTCGCTGGACCTGATCCCTCTGCTGGAAGTGGCGAGCGGCGCGTTTCGCGAACGCTTCGCCAGTCGTGGACTGACGATCCAACTTTCACTCCCGGACAGCATGACGGTCTTTGGCGACAGGGATCGCCTGATGCAACTGTTTAACAACCTACTGGAAAACAGCCTACGCTACACCGACAGCGGTGGCGGTCTGCATATCAGCGCCGAACAGCGCGAGCGGATGGTGTTACTAACCTTCGCCGATTCCGCTCCCGGCGTTAGCGACGAACAGCTACAGAAACTGTTTGAACGTTTTTATCGTACCGAAGGGTCCCGTAACCGGGCCAGCGGAGGGTCCGGGCTGGGGCTGGCGATTTGCGTCAACATTGTCCAGGCGCATAATGGTCTGATCCGCGCCGCCCATTCGCCTTTTGGCGGGGTTAGCATTACAGTAGAGTTACCGCTGGAACGCGACTTACAGAGAGATGTATGACTGAGTTACCTATTGATGAAAACACGCCGCGTATTCTGATCGTGGAAGACGAGCCCAAGCTGGGGCAACTGCTCATCGACTACCTGCGTGCGGCAAGCTATGCCCCTACGCTCATCAACCACGGCGATCAGGTGTTGCCTTACGTACGCCAGACGCCGCCCGATCTTATCTTGTTAGATCTGATGTTGCCAGGTACCGACGGTCTGACTCTGTGCCGGGAAATTCGTCGTTTCTCTGATGTCCCGATTATGATGGTGACCGCCAAAATCGAAGAGATTGACCGCCTGCTGGGGCTGGAGATCGGTGCAGATGACTACATTTGTAAACCATACAGCCCGCGGGAAGTCGTCGCACGAGTGAAAACGATCCTGCGCCGTTGTAAACCACAGCGCGAGTTGCAACAGATGGATGCAGAAAGTCCTCTGATCGTCGATGAAGGCCGTTTTCAGGCATCGTGGCGTGGAAAAATGCTCGACCTGACGCCCGCTGAATTTCGCTTACTCAAAACGCTATCGCATGAACCGGGAAAAGTGTTCTCCCGCGAGCAATTGCTCAACCATCTCTACGATGACTACCGCGTCGTTACCGACCGCACCATCGACAGCCATATCAAGAACCTGCGCCGCAAACTGGAATCGCTGGATGCAGAGCAGTCGTTTATCCGCGCGGTCTATGGCGTAGGATATCGCTGGGAAGCCGATGCCTGTCGGATTGCTTAATCTGCCAGAAGTCAATCAAGGCCGGGTAAGGCAAAACGCCCACCCGGCACAATAACTTTACCTGCCCGTCACGCAGCGATACAATGCCCGCCCTTAATATGGGGGCACTCCCCCAACCGCTTCATTCAGTGAAGCGAGTCTGACCTGTCATCAGAACGAGAAAATTATGTTTAAACCGGAACTCCTTTCCCCGGCGGGAACGCTGAAAAATATGCGTTACGCTTTCGCCTATGGCGCAGATGCTGTGTATGCGGGTCAACCGCGTTACTCTCTGCGTGTGCGCAACAACGAATTCAATCACGAAAACCTGCAGCTCGGCATTAATGAGGCCCATGAACTGGGTAAAAAATTCTATGTGGTGGTTAACATTGCCCCGCATAACGCCAAGCTGAAAACCTTCATTCGTGACCTGAAACCCGTTGTGGAAATGGGGCCGGATGCACTGATCATGTCCGATCCAGGCCTGATCATGCTGGTACGTGAGCACTTCCCTGATATGGATATTCATCTGTCAGTACAGGCTAACGCGGTAAACTGGGCAACGGTGAAGTTCTGGAAACAAATGGGCCTGACCCGCGTTATCCTGTCCCGCGAACTGTCGCTGGAAGAAATTGAAGAGATCCGCACCCAGGTTCCGGATATGGAGATTGAAATCTTCGTTCACGGTGCGCTGTGCATGGCCTACTCCGGCCGCTGCCTGCTCTCCGGCTACATCAACAAGCGCGACCCTAACCAGGGTACCTGTACCAATGCCTGCCGCTGGGAATACAACGTGCAGGAAGGCAAAGAAGATGTGGTGGGTAATATCGTGCACAAATACGAACCCATCCCGGTACAAAACGTGGAACCGACGCTTGGGATCGGCGCGCCTACGGACAAAGTGTTTATGATTGAAGAAGCCCAGCGTCCGGGTGAATACATGACCGCGTTCGAAGACGAACACGGCACTTACATCATGAACTCAAAAGATCTACGCGCAATTGCTCACGTTGAGCGCCTGACCCAGATGGGCGTGCATTCGCTGAAAATCGAAGGCCGCACCAAGTCTTACTATTACTGCGCCCGTACCGCACAGGTCTATCGTAAAGCCATTGACGATGCTGCAGCCGGTAAACCGTTCGATCCGCAACTGCTGGAAACACTGGAAGGCCTGGCGCACCGTGGTTATACCGAAGGATTCCTGCGCCGCCATACGCATGACGACTATCAGAACTACGAATACGGTTTTTCTGTTTCCGAACGTCAGCAGTTTGTCGGTGAATTCACTGGCGAACGCAAAGGCGATCTGGCTGCTGTGCTGGTGAAAAACAAATTCACCGTCGGTGACAGTCTGGAGCTGATGACGCCGCAGGGTAACGTCAATTTCACCCTTGAGCAGATGGAAAACGCCAAAGGCGAAGCTATGCCAGTTGCGCCTGGTGATGGTTATACCGTATGGATGCCCGTACCGCAGGATATCGATCTCAATTATGCATTACTGATGCGTAATTTTGCCGGTGAGTCCACGCGCAATCCACATGCTAAGTAGTTAATTACGGTTATTTTTCAGCGTTCGGAAGATTCTTAGAAATCGATCACATACCGTTTCGTTCATTAAGGGTATTATCCCACCCGCTGAAAAACATAACCCATAAATGCTAGCTGTACCAGGAACCACCTCCTTAGCCTGCGTAATCTCCCTTACGCAGGCTTATTTTTTGCCCGTAGAATCTCACCCTCAATCCACAATAAATAACTTCGCACCTGTCACCGTTGATGAGCGATGTGCTTCTGCGTGATCGGCCACCTGATAACTCATCCCCGGTTTAAGATCGAACGTGCGACCATCTTCCAATTCTGTACGTAACTCCCCCTCCAGACAAAACAGAACATGCCCTTTCGCACACCAGTGATCGGCCAGATATCCTGGTGAATACTCGACAATTCGCACCCGAACATCACCAGCAAAAGCGACTTTCCACATGGCATACCCGGCTTCTCCAGGATGACGCTCAGAAATAACCTGCGACCAGTCAGTCACATGGAAGGGGATGTTCTCCATTTTCATTTTTAGACTCCACTGAAAGTAAATTACGGGCAAAAAAAACCGGGCATTACGCCCGGTTTATCATGTAATTAGAAATTAATGTGCAGCTTCTGGCTTGTGCTTTTGCGCACTCTGGAAACCATAGGTCAGCTCATTTTTTTCTTTATCCAGCGCGACGGTAACCTGACCGCCATCCACCAGCGAACCAAACAACAATTCGTTGGCCAATGGTTTTTTCAGGTTGTCCTGAACCACTCGCGTCATCGGACGTGCGCCCATTGCGCGGTCATAACCTTTTTCCGCCAGCCAGTTACGTGCTTCCTGACTCACTTCCAGAGAGACACCTTTTTGATCCAGCTGAACCTGCAGCTCGACAATAAATTTATCCACCACCTGATGAATCACCTCAGTAGAGAGATGATCGAACCAGATAATGTTGTCGAGGCGGTTACGGAATTCCGGCGTAAACACTTTTTTGATTTCGCCCATCGCATCAGTACTGTTGTCCTGATGAATAAGCCCAATCGATTTACGCTCAGTTTCACGTACCCCGGCGTTGGTCGTCATCACCAGCACTACGTTGCGGAAATCTGCTTTGCGCCCGTTATTGTCAGTCAGCGTACCGTTATCCATAACCTGCAGCAGCAGGTTAAAGACATCCGGGTGCGCTTTTTCAATTTCATCCAGCAGCAGTACAGCATGCGGATGTTTAATCACCGCATCGGTCAGTAAACCGCCCTGGTCGAAACCGACATACCCTGGAGGCGCACCAATCAAGCGGCTGACAGTATGACGTTCCATATATTCGGACATATCAAAACGCAGCAGTTCGATGCCCAGCGCTTTAGACAACTGCACCGTGACTTCGGTCTTACCAACGCCAGTCGGTCCAGCGAACAGGAACGAACCGACAGGTTTATGCTCATGACCCAGACCGGCACGGCTCATTTTGATCGCTTCGGTCAGTGCTTCAATGGCTTTATCCTGCCCAAATACCAGCATTTTCAGGCGGTTGCCCAGATTTTTCAGCGTATCACGATCGCTCTGCGAAACGCTCTTCTCTGGGATCCGTGCAATGCGGGCCACGACGGACTCGATATCTGCCACGTTGACGGTTTTCTTGCGCTTGCTGACCGGCATCAGGCGCGCACGTGCGCCCGCTTCATCAATCACGTCAATCGCTTTATCCGGCAGATGACGATCGTTAATGTATTTCACCGCCAGTTCGACCGCTGCACGTACCGCTTTGGCGGTGTAGCGAACGTCATGGTGAGCTTCGTACTTCGGTTTCAGACCGTTGATGATCTGCACGGTCTCTTCCACTGACGGCTCAGTGATATCGATCTTCTGGAAGCGACGCGCTAACGCACGGTCTTTCTCAAAGATATTGCTGAACTCCTGATAGGTGGTTGAACCTATCACACGAATTTTCCCGCTGGAGAGCAGCGGCTTGATCAGGTTAGCGGCATCCACCTGGCCGCCCGATGCCGCACCCGCACCGATAATAGTGTGGATCTCATCGATAAACAGGATGCTGTTAGTATCCTGCTCCAGTTGCTTCAGCAGCGCCTTAAAGCGTTTCTCAAAATCACCGCGGTATTTGGTACCCGCCAGCAATGAACCGATATCCAGAGAGTACAGCGTACAATCAGCCATCACTTCCGGCACATCCCCCTGGACAATACGCCAGGCGAGACCTTCGGCAATCGCCGTTTTCCCCACGCCGGATTCCCCCACCAGCAGTGGGTTATTTTTACGGCGACGACACAGTACCTGAATGGCGCGCTCCAGCTCTTTTTCGCGGCCAATAAGCGGATCAATCCCGCCCACGCGAGCCAGCTGGTTAAGGTTAGTCGTGAAGTTCTCCATACGGTCCTCCCCGCCAGCTTGCTCTTCGTTATTTGGCTGATTCCCGGAGTCAGAAGACTGACTCGGTTCGTCTTTACGCGTGCCATGAGAAATGAAATTCACCACGTCCAGGCGACTGACTTCATGCTTACGCAGCAGATAGGCCGCCTGTGATTCCTGCTCGCTGAAGATAGCAACCAGCACATTAGCGCCAGTCACTTCATTGCGCCCGGAGGACTGAACATGAAAGACAGCACGTTGCAAAACACGCTGAAAACTCAGCGTCGGCTGCGTGTCGCGCTCTTCTTCGCTGGCAGGCAATACGGGTGTGGTTTGTTCAATGAAGGCTTCGAGTTCCTGACGGAGCGCCACCAGATCCACAGAACACGCTTCCAGCGCTTCGCGGGCCGATGGGTTACTGAGCAACGCCAGTAACAAGTGCTCGACGGTCATAAACTCATGTCGGTGCTCGCGCGCTCTGGCGAAAGCCATGTTTAAACTGAGTTCCAGTTCTTGATTGAGCATAGGCACCTCCCCCAATATTTATGGCTGCATTCAGGCTTTTTCCAGCGTACACAGCAACGGATGCTCGTTTTCCCTCGCATATTTGTTCACCATCGCCACTTTGGTTTCAGCAACCTCGGCGGTAAATACGCCGCAGATGGCTTTACCTTGATAGTGAACGGCAAGCATCAGTTGCGTTGCACGTTCTACATCATAAGAAAAGAATTTTTGTAACACGTCAATAACAAACTCCATCGGAGTGTAATCATCATTGACTAATATCACTTTATACATAGATGGCGGTTTTAGCGCGTCGCGCAATTTGTCTTCCGCCAGCTGTTCGAAATCCAGCCAGTCGTTCGTCTTACTCATTGTCAGTCGTCATCTTCAGTTACGGTTACCGGCAGAATAACTTGCCGCTGACAAGAGCCTATGCGCACAATCAATCTACCTCAAGTATTAGATAACTATCATCTATCAGTGTCATCCGCGACATCTGTCACATATCCGACAATAGCGTTAACTGCTTCAAATTTTGATGCATTTTTACCCTATTCCACCTGCCTGGCGCTTGACGCCTCGCCTGATTTCTCTAAATTGTAGTTTCGAGAGTTGGCGAGGTTTTGAACAGCCCCCACTCCGCCACCGGTTCATTCCATCTTACTTATATAAGATTTACGAAGGATGTCGAAGTATGGAAACGGGTACTGTTAAGTGGTTCAATAATGCCAAAGGGTTTGGTTTCATCTGCCCCGAAGGCGGTGGTGAAGATATCTTCGCCCATTACTCCACCATTCAGATGGATGGTTACAGAACGCTAAAAGCCGGACAGTCTGTCCAGTTTGATGTCCACCAGGGGCCAAAAGGCAATCATGCCAGTCTTATCGTGCCCGTCATTGAAGCAGAAGCTGTCGCATAGCTCTTCTGTCTCATTGTGTACATCCCGCAGACAAAATGCCAGCCCCTGAGGCTGGCATTTTTATTTCTTATGCAATACAACGCGTTATTCTCGCGCCAAAGCATCCACGGGATCCAGACGCGCTGCATTACGGGCCGGAAGCCAGCCAAACAAAATTCCGGTGGCGGTTGAACACAAGAAAGCCGTTAACAGCGCGACAGGAGAGAAACCAATTTCCCACCCGGGCAGGAACAGTTGTAGCGTAAAGGCAATTAACATCGACAAACTGATACCGAGCGCGCCTCCCACCAGGCACACCAGCACAGCCTCAATTAAGAACTGCTGTAGCACATCACTGGCCCGCGCCCCCACTGCCATCCTAATGCCGATTTCACGCGTACGCTCTGTCACCGAAACCAGCATAATGTTCATCACGCCGATCCCGCCTACCACCAGCGAAATCACCGCTACCAGCGTCAGAAAGAGCTGTAATGTACGTGTGGTTTTTTCGGCGGTTTTCAAGATGCCATCCATGTTCCAGGTGAAGAAATCTTTTTTGCCATGACGCAGCGATAACAGACGGGTAAGTTGCTGCTCGGCCTGGGCGCTATCAAACCCCTCTTTTACCCGCACGGTAATAGAGTTTAACCACGATTGCCCCATGATCCGTCCTGACATAGTGCTGTAGGGCAGCCAGACGCGCAGGATCTTACTGCTGCCAAACATCGATTGTTTTTCTTCCGCAACGCCAATGACGGTGGCTGGCATATTTCCCACCAGAATAACTTCACCCACCACTTTCGCTTTGCTGGGGAACAACTGACGTCGGGTATTGCTGTCGAGCACCACCACCTGTGCCCGCCCCGCCAGTTGCTCTGCATTAAAGGTGGCGCCTTCACTGAACGTCATGCCATAGACGTTGAAGTAATCACCGCTAACGCCATTCGCGCTGGCGGCGACATCAATATTGCCATAGCGCAGGCGTAGGTTCTTTGATACCGCAGGCGTAACGGAACTGACCCAGGGTTGCTTCTGAATCGCCACTAAATCGTCATACTTCAGCGCCTGCTGATATTGTGGATCGTCATCACCGAAATCCTTGCCTGGATAGATATCGATAGTATTCGTACCAATCGCTCGGATGTCTGCCAGCACCAGTTGTTTTGCCGCATCGCCCACCACCACAATCGATACCACCGACGCGATGCCGATGATAATACCCAGCATGGTGAGCAGTGTACGCATCTTGTTGGCGGCCATGGCCAGCCAGGCCATGGTCAATGCTTCACGAAAACCGCTGACAAACTGGCTCCAGCCAGAAGCCGTCGTCACCGTTGGTTCAGCAATATCACGTCCGGTAGCGGGCTTTTGTGATGGTGGATTACGCACAATCTCGCCATCACGAATTTCAATGACGCGTTCTGTCTGGGCGGCAACCTGGCTGTCGTGCGTGACGATAATGACCGTATGCCCGCGATCGCGTAGCTGATGCAGAATAGCCATCACCTCTTCGCCGGAGCGGCTGTCCAACGCGCCAGTGGGTTCATCGGCCAGAATAACCTGACCACCGTTCATCAACGCACGTGCAATACTGACACGTTGCTGCTGGCCTCCGGAAAGCTGGGAAGGCTGATAATCAACCCGGTCACCCAATCCCAGACGCTGAAGTAATTCCTGAGCACGAGCCAGACGCTGCTTGCGTTCAGTCCCGGCATACACCGCCGGGACTTCAACATTTTGTGCCGCCGTTAAATGTGACAGCAAATGATAACGCTGGAAGATAAAGCCAAAATGCTCACGCCGCAGTTGTGCTAACGCATCGCTATCCAGTGTAGAAACATCCCGCCCCGCAACCCGATAGGTTCCACTGGTTGGCTTGTCCAGACATCCCAGAATGTTCATCAGCGTCGATTTACCCGAGCCAGACGCCCCGACAATCGCCACCATTTCCCCGGCCTGAATACGCAAGGAAACGTCCTTTAAAACCTCGACCTGTCCCTCGCCTGACGGGTAACTGCGGCGGATATTGCTCAACTCAAGCAACGCCGTCATTGTGCTACTCCCGCTTTACCCTCACCGGTGATCACTTCATCCCCCTCTTCCAACCCTTTCACAATTTCTACGTCGGTATCATTACGGGCACCGATGACCACTTCGCGTTCGCGAGTTTCACCATTGCGCAGCAGCCTGACGTTATAGCGGTTGTTGCCAATAGGATCGCCCAACGCCGACAACGGGATCGTCAGCACATTTTTAACGTCGGTGAGCTGGATGTGCACTTGTGCGGTCATATCAAGGCGCAGGATCCCTTTCGGGTTAGGCACTTCGAAGCGCGCATAGTAGAAAATGGCGTCATTCACCTTCTCAGGCGTCGGAAGGACATCTTTGAGCACGCCTTCGTACCGTGTCTGCGGATCGCCCAGCACAGTGAACCAGGCTTTTTGGCCCGGCTGCAGGTGAATAACATCGGCCTCGGAGACCTGCGCTTTTACCAGCATGGTGCTCATATCTGCCAACGTCAAAATGTTGGGTGCCTGTTGGGCGGCAATCACGGTTTGTCCCTGGAGGGTGGTGATTTGCGTCACTTCACCCGCCATTGGCGCGACGATTCGCGTGTAGTCGAGGTTCGTTTTTGCCGTATCAAGGGAAGCCTGATTACGCTTAATTTGCGCATCAATAGTGCCAATCTGTGCCTGCTTGACCGCCAATTCGGTCGCTGCTGTGTCGAGATCCTGCTGCGAAACCGCCTGCGTTTTCGCCAGTTGTTGCTGACGAGAAAGCGTTACGCGCGCCAGTTTCCACTCAGCTTCAGCCTGCAAACGCTGAGCCCGCAGCTCCATGAGTGTCGCTTCAACTTCTTTGATTTGGTTTTGTGCCTGCTCAGGATCGATAACGCCGAGCAACTGATCTTTTTTAACTTTATCGCCAATGGCTACTGACAGCGTTTTTAACTGCCCACTCACCTGTGCACCAACATCAACTTTGCGTAACGCATCCAGTTTCCCGGTGGCCAGCACACTTTGCTGGAGATCGCCTGGACGTACAATTAACGTTTGATACTGAGGTAGTGGCGCATTAAGCGTTCGCCAAAGTGAAATCATCGCCACAATAATGATGATGGCGAGGAGAAAATAACGTTTTTTAATTTTTCCCTTGAGCTTCATAAAATGTCCCAGTGTCCCCCAATACGCCCACCAGAGTGGAGTGATAAACATCAACGATAAATTAACAGGCGTTGAAAAGTGCAAAGAATAACAGAGTTATTGATGAACCGTTAAGGTCCGCTGTGCTGAAATTAGTATCAGAGTATCTATTGGATTGTTATTATGAGCCAGCTAACAGAAAGCACTTTTCATTCTTCCAGACCCGCCACAAGTTTTAGTCTTTTTTGTCGTCTGACAACCGGACAATGGCGGCCAGGTAAATTTTGGCATCAACGAAGCTTTCGCCGTAAGTTTGTATGGCGCTCATTGCTGATGCCACGATTAACACGTGAATGGATGGCTGAGCTGGCGCAATGGCCGGATCTCGAGAAAATTCTCGCGATCCAACCCCGTATACCGGTTCGCCTGCATCGCGCATATCTCGCAGTCAACCTTGACCGTAAAGCAAAACTCGATGCTGTGCGTTTTCATTACAATGTTATCCGCAACGCTTTTTCATCGACAGAATTTAATGATTATTTAAGTGCAGATGGGCTACAACTGGCACAAATTGAAGGCAAAGACAGCGCAATATACACCATTATAATGTCATCATTTATTGCCCTGGATAAAGAAGGTGAAAGTACAATTCTTGTCCGTAATAGTGAGGGCGAGACATTAGCAGAAATGACCTTCACCCTGTGCAACTATGAAGGGCGCAGCGCGCTTTTTATTGGTGGCTTGCAGGGGGGTAACCGATTAATGCCGCACGAAGAAATTCAAAAAGCGACAAAATCATGCCATGGTTTGTTCCCTAAACGTATTGTAATGGAAGCTATTTGTCGTTTTGCAGAACAATTGAATATTGAACAAGTACTGGCCGTCAGCAATGACCAGCATATTTTTCGCAGCCAGCGCTACCATGATAAAAACAAGGTTATTCATTCTGACTACAATTCATTTTGGGAGTCAGTGGGCGGCGAATGTGACAGCAATGGCTACTATCATATTCCGCGTACGCTAGCGCGTAAAAGCGAAGCAGATATTGCCAGTAAGAAGCGCGCGGAATATCGCCGCCGCTATCAGTTACTCGACAGTATCCACTCGCAGTTATCAGTCATGTTCCGCCGCTAATCCGCTCGCCCGCGTGCTAACCACAGCACGCGGGAAAACATTTTCCGCAGCAACGTTGGCACCGCTTCAACACCGCGTCGCCCCGCTTCCATTGCCACTTCAATCGCCAAATCCGGTTTTGACGAGCGATGGATCGCCTTCGCTATAATTTTCCGCATATTCATCGGCACATTTTCCGGTATTTGCGCCACCCGATGAAAAACATCCGAGAACCCCTGGCGGTACATAAAGTGTTCCATGTCCAACGCAGGTAACATGGTCAAATGCTCGCGCTCTTCCTCTTTGTCATCGTTCAACAGACTGCGTACCGTGGCCGCATACTTTTTCCCCGCCTCATCGCCATCGACCAGCACATGCCACTCAATTCCCATCCGGCGGGCAAACTTCACCAGGGGTTTAAGCCCAGACTGGGCAAATTCAATGACTTTAATCCCTTCGGCATCAAAGTGATGCCCACACTGACGAGCCAGCTCGTTGATGACCCATGTTTCTGTTTCTCCCTCCACCAACAGCCAGCAACGGGCAAACAGTGAAGACGCCCGATTAAAACGGATATGGAAGGCAATGCGCCGCCCGTCTTCCGCATTGAGTCCTCCCGGTCCCAGTCGCCAGGCGGCGACGCGGGAAGATTCTCGTACCAGTCGGACAACATGTTCTACGGGCGTGAGCGACAACAATTCACCAGAGTTGGTCGTCGTCACTCGCTGAAGGGGAAGCAGGTTCAACAATTGCCAGGCAACAGACAACATAATGGGGTGTAACCGCGTTTCAGGATCTTCTACCAGTAGCAACGGACGAGCGTCTTTATCCAGTCTTAGTGACCCTTTGGCCTGTAATAGCGTGGAAAACAGCCCCAGCAGAATCACACGGTGCGTGCGCCCCCCAGGTTTATCAATCATACGGTTGATAATATCCAGATAACGCCAGCTGCGTTGCTCGTTGTTGGAGCGTCGGCGCATCAGACGATAGCGCGACTGACCCGAACCTTGTTCCGAAAAGTAGTGCTCCAGCAGTTGAACCATCGCTGACAGCCCCTGGCGAATCTGCCCATCCGTCAGATTCTGCGGTCGGGTGGCCAACTCACGCGCCATAAAATCCAGTTGACGCGCAGTCACCTCAACATCCGCGGAATCCGGCACCGTTCCATTACGGATCCGCCGCATAAAACGCGCATCACGTAAACGCAGTACTGGCATCAAACGCACCAGATGACGCGCCTGTTCGTTAATATTGTCGATGGGTAACGGGTGGCCTTCGCCATCAAGAAAACTGCGTAATGTCAGGACGCTGCCGTCATCAGCACACTCGCCTTCCAGACGATAGAAAATACGGTGATAGTTATCGGAGCACGGCGACCAGCACGCTTCTAACGGGCGATATCGGCGCACACGATGGCGACCCGGTTGAGATTCACGAAACGTCAGGACAATATGCAGATGATGTTCCCGGCCCTGGATGTCACCCGGCGGGAACCAGAAATCTTCGCGGTCAAAGTGGTACAAATCCGACTCTGGCGACAACAGCAAGGTTAACGCATCCAGCAGGCTGGACTTACCCCACGCGTTCTCCCCAATCAGCACGTTGTTTTGCTCCAGCATCAACGACAGCCGATTAATACCACGAAACCCAACAATCTCAACGCGTTCGAGAATCATATAGCCTCCGGAAATGCTCACTTTTTCCTTCAAGTTATCAGGAGTATAACGGTAAGCGGGCGCTCAGAACACCCGATCTCATCCGCAGATAAATCGAAAGAGTTAAGAATATTCTCTTTAAAAATTACTTTTGAATATAATTTCAGACGTCAATCATCAGATTTCTGATAACTGAACTATGCTTTATTCACCTGAACTCCAAAAAGGATTCGCATCACATTGCCTTAAATCAAATTTTTTTATTAATTTAAGTGGCGAAGGGATGAGATTTTTTTCTAGAATAAGCGCGCTTTAATCATCGTCCCTTTTAGCGATGAAATACCGGGATAGAAAAACTAACCCGGAACTTTTAATTGAGGTGGTTATGTTCAGGAAATTAGCAGCCGAGTTCTTCGGCACGTTTTGGCTTGTTTTTGGCGGGTGTGGTAGTGCCGTTCTGGCCGCGGCTTTCCCGGAGTTAGGTATTGGGTTTGCCGGTGTCGCCCTGGCGTTTGGTCTGACAGTATTAACCATGGCATTCGCTGTGGGTCATATTTCAGGTGGCCATTTTAACCCTGCAGTGACATTCGGTTTATGGGCTGGTGGTCGCTTCCCGGCGAAAGACGTTATTGGTTATGTTATTGCTCAGGTTGTGGGTGGCATTGTCGCAGCAGCGGTACTTTATCTTATTGCCAGCGGCAAAGCCGGTTTTGATGCAGCAGCCAGTGGCTTCGCCTCAAACGGTTACGGTGAGCATTCACCTGGCGGATATTCCATGCTTTCTGCCATCGTAATTGAAATCGTTCTGACCGCAGGTTTCTTATTAGTGATCCACGGTGCGACCGATAAACATGCTCCGGCAGGTTTTGCGCCAATTGCCATCGGTCTTGCATTAACGTTGATTCACCTGATCAGTATCCCGGTCACCAATACATCCGTAAACCCGGCACGTAGTACTGCGGTTGCTATCTTCCAGGGTGGTTGGGCATTACAACAGCTTTGGTTATTCTGGGTTATGCCGATTATCGGCGGGATCGTCGGCGGTCTTATTTACCGTACCCTGCTGGAAAAACGCGATTAATCGCTAACAACAAGGCCTGATGAACTGTCAGGCCTTTTTTTTCCTCGCGATATTTCCTTTTATTTGCAACTTTACTCCCCTCTTTGCTTTCAGTAGTGTGTATATCCGTCATACTTCAAGTTGCAGATGTGTTGACTGCGCTCGCTCCCCCCAGTCACGTACTTATGTACGCTCCCGGGGATTCACTCCCTTGCCGCCTTCCTGCAACTTGAATTATTTAGGTTATAGTTGTGCATTTCGTCTTACTTCTCAGCAAGGATCGGGGTTTCATGTTCTCAGGGCTGTTAATCATTCTGGTACCCCTTATTGTGGGTTACCTCATTCCGCTTCGACACAGAGCCGCATTAAAACTTATCAATCGGCTGTTGAGTTGGATCGTCTACCTTATTCTCTTTTTTATGGGGATCAGTCTGGCGTTTCTGGATAATCTCGCCAGTAATCTGTTATCCATTCTTTATTATTCTGCCGTCAGTGTGACGGTCATTCTGCTGTGTAATATCGCAGCGCTGCTGTGGCTGGAGCGCTCACTCCCCTGGCGACACAGCCACCAGCAAGAGAAGCTCCCCTCCCGAATCGCGATGGCGCTTGAGTCGCTACAGCTTTGCGGCGTCGTGGTGCTGGGTTTTCTGTTGGGTCTTACCGGATTGTCGATACTGCAGCACGCAACCGAAGCCAGCGAATATACGCTGATCTTTTTATTATTCCTGGTTGGGATCCAACTCCGAAACAGTGGTATGACATTAAAGCAGATCGTACTGAACCGTCGGGGCATGATTGTTGCCGTCGTCGTCGTGGCCAGTTCTCTGCTGGGCGGCGTCATTAATGCGCTGATCCTCGGCCTGCCGTTGAAAACAGCACTGGCGATGGCATCGGGTTTTGGCTGGTATTCCCTGTCAGGCATTTTGTTGACTGAATCATTCGGTCCAGTAATTGGTAGCGCCGCCTTCTTTAACGACCTGGCACGTGAGTTGATTGCCATTATGCTGATCCCTGGACTGGTGGTCCGCAGCCGTTCAACCGCATTGGGTCTTTGCGGGGCGACATCTATGGATTTCACGCTGCCCGTCTTGCAACGCAGTGGCGGTCTGGAGATGGTGCCCGCAGCCATTGTGCACGGCTTTATTCTTAGCCTGTTAGTACCACTGTTAATGGCCTTTTTCTCCGCCTGATACACAGACAAATACCTCTCTGGCGGTAGTCAGCTACCGCCAAAATTGCGCTAAATCAATCTCCCTGCAAGTTGTAGCAGAAATCCCTTTAATCCCTTCGCGCGCAGGCATAACCTTAAACATGTATATCAAATATAACTTTAAAAGGTGTGACCATGTTTTGTGTGCAATGTGAACAAACCATCCGTACTCCGGCAGGAAACGGCTGCTCTTACGCGCAGGGTATGTGCGGTAAAACAGCTGAAACCTCCGATCTGCAGGATCTGCTGATTGCTTCCCTACAAGGTCTGTCTGCATGGGCTGTTAAAGCGCGTGAATACGGCATCATCGACCATGAAGTTGATAACTTCGCGCCGCGTGCATTCTTCTCCACGCTGACCAACGTTAACTTCGACTCCCCGCGTATTGTTGGCTATGCTCGTGAAGCTATCGCCATGCGCGATGCACTGAAAGCGCAATGCCTGAACATTGATGCTAACGCAACTGTTGAAAACCCGATGGCCGACCTGCAACTGGTCAGCGACGATCTGGGCGACCTGCAACGTCAGGCCGCTGAATTCACCCCGAATAAAGACAAAGCGACCATCGGCGAGAATATCCTCGGTCTGCGTCTGCTGTGTCTGTACGGTCTGAAAGGTGCGGCAGCTTACATGGAGCACGCACACGTTCTCGGTCAGTACGACAACGATATCTACGCGCAATACCACAAAATCATGGCGTGGCTGGGTACCTGGCCTTCCGATATGAACGCTCTGCTGGAGTGTTCAATGGAAATCGGCCAGATGAACTTTAAAGTGATGAGCATTCTGGATGCCGGTGAAACCACAAAATACGGTCACCCAACCCCAACCCAGGTCAACGTGAAAGCAACCGAAGGGAAGTGCATTCTGATCTCCGGTCACGACCTGAAAGATTTGTACAACCTGCTTGAGCAGACTGAAGGCACCGGCGTTAACGTTTATACCCACGGTGAAATGCTGCCAGCACATGGCTACCCGGAACTGCGTAAGTTCAAACACCTGATCGGTAACTACGGCAGCGGCTGGCAGAACCAGCAGGTTGAATTTGCTCGTTTCCCTGGCCCAATCGTCATGACCTCTAACTGCATCATCGACCCAACCGTTGGCGCATATGATGACCGCATCTGGACCCGTAGCATCGTTGGTTGGCCAGGTGTGAGCCACCTCGAAGGTGATGATTTCGGTCCGGTTATTGCTCAGGCGCAGCAGATGGCTGGCTTCCCGTACAGCGAGATTCCTCATCTGATAACCGTCGGTTTCGGTCGTCAGACGCTGCTGGGTGCAGCTGATACCCTGATTGACCTGGTGAGCCGCGAAAAACTACGTCACATCTTCCTGGTTGGCGGTTGTGACGGCGCACGCGGTGAACGTAACTACTTCACCGATTTCGCCACCAGCGTACCAGACGACTGCCTAATCCTGACTCTGGCCTGTGGTAAATACCGTTTCAACAAACTGGAATTCGGCGATATCGAAGGTCTGCCGCGTCTGGTCGATGCCGGTCAGTGTAACGATGCCTACTCTGCCATTATCCTGGCCGTCACTCTGGCTGAGAAACTGGGTTGTGGCGTGAACGATCTGCCACTGTCTCTGGTGCTCTCCTGGTTCGAACAGAAAGCGATTGTCATCCTGCTGACCCTGCTGTCACTGGGTGTGAAAAACATTGTGACTGGCCCAACTGCACCTGGCTTCTTCACACCCGATCTGCTGGCTGTACTCAACGAGAAATTTGGTCTGCGTTCCGTGACCACCGTTGAAGAAGACATGAAGCAGCTGCTGAGCGCGTAAGGAGTAAAGAATGACAATGCCAACCCATCAGTGCCCGTGGCGGATGCAGGTTCATCACATCCATCAGGAAACGCCGGATGTGTGGACAATTTCGTTGCTATGCCACGACTATTATCCCTATCGTGCCGGGCAGTATGCACTGGTCAGCGTACGTAACTCAGCGGATACGCTGCGTGCTTACACTATCTCTTCAACGCCGGGTGTTAGCGAGTACATCACGCTGACCATCCGCCGCATTGACGACGGTGCAGGTTCTCAGTGGTTAACCCGCGACGTGAAGCGCGGCGACTACATCTGGCTGTCCGATGCCATGGGTGAATTTACCTGTGAAGATAAAGCGGAAGACAAGTTCCTGATGCTGGCTGCCGGCTGTGGCGTAACGCCAATCATGTCGATGCGTCGCTGGTTGGCGAAGTACCGTCCACAAGCCGACGTGCAGGTGATTTTCAACGTTCGCTCGCCAGAAGATGTCATCTTTGCCGATGAATGGCGTGAGTATCCGGTGACATTAGTCGCTGAAAACAATGCCACTCAAGGTTTTGTTTCCGGCCGACTGACCACCGAACTGCTGAAGAGCGTCCCGGATCTGACCTCACGTACCGTGATGACCTGTGGCCCGGCCCCGTATATGGATCTGGTCGAAAAAGAAGTGAAAGCACTTGGCGTAACACGCTTCTTTAAAGAGCAGTTCTTCACTCCGGTAGCCGAAGCGGCAACCAGCGGCCTGAAGTTCACCAAGCTGCAACCCGCACAAGAGTTCTATGCGCCGGTTGGCACGACGCTACTGGAAGCGCTGGAAAGCAATAAGGTTCCGGTCGTTGCCGCCTGTCGCGCAGGCGTGTGCGGTTGCTGCAAAACCAAAGTGGTTGATGGTAACTACACGGTCAGCAGCACCATGACGCTGACCGATACAGAAATTGCGGAAGGTTACGTTCTGGCTTGTTCCTGTCATCCGCAGGGCGATCTGGTACTTGCGTAAATAGTCATTGCCGGATGGCATACTTATCCGGCCTACAAGAACCGTTGTAGGCCGGACAAAGTACTAATACCGTCATCCGGTCATTTATCACCGCCAGGCTGAATTACCGCCCAGGGCATATTTACCTGCGCCCAGAAACGCCACCGCCATCGCGCCAACAAAAAAGTACACCAGACTCTCAATCGCCCAGGCGCCGGTTTTGTCCAGAGACCAGGTTTCTCCCATCCCGACCATCAGCCACGCCACAATCATTGTAAACGCCAGCCCTAATGCCGCCGGGCGTGTCAGGATCCCAAGAATAATCAGGCAAGGCGCAACAACCTCTCCCAGCAAGACACCGTAAGCAATAAAGCCGGGAAACCCTTTGGCTATCAGCATGCCACTGATGCCATCAATACCTGCAAACAGTTTATGCAGCCCATGGAAAAGCATCAGCCCCCCAACAGCGAGGCGTAACAAAAACTTGCCAAAATCTTCGTGCGTCAGCGTCCGGTTAACTGCATTTAATAGTTTTGTAACCATTTGAATTCATTCCTTGTTTTACCATGTCTTCTGCCAAGCTACGCTTTATCTTCGTGAAATGTAAGCTGCCGAAAATAAGGGGGTAATGAGAAGCATAACTATTATCTTCATCTAAACTTGTAACCGATATCACATTAAAGGAGATGGAAAACCATGAAACAAACGGTTGCCGCTTTTATTGCTAAAACCCTTGAACAAGCTGGCGTTAAACGTATTTGGGGTGTGACGGGCGACTCACTGAATGGCCTCAGTGATAGTCTGAATCGTATGGGAACGATTGACTGGATGCCAACCCGCCATGAAGAGGTTGCCGCTTTTGCCGCAGGCGCAGAAGCCCAACTGACCGGTGAGCTAGCTGTCTGTGCCGGTTCATGCGGACCGGGAAACCTGCACCTGATTAACGGCCTGTTTGATTGCCACCGCAACCATGTCCCGGTGCTGGCAATTGCTGCACATATTCCTTCCAGTGAGATAGGCAGTGGTTATTTTCAGGAGACCCACCCGCAGGAGTTGTTCCGCGAATGTAGCCATTATTGCGAGCTGGTTTCCAGTCCTGAGCAGATCCCCCAGGTACTGGCGATTGCGATGCGAAAAGCCGTATTAAACCGCGGTGTCTCGGTAGTCGTCTTACCTGGCGACGTCGCGCTGAAACCCGCGCCGGAAAGCGCCAGTACGCACTGGTATCACGCACCGCTGCCGATAGTTACGCCAGCAGAAGAAGAAATTAAAAAGCTGGCGCAACTGCTGCGTTATTCCCGCAATATTGCCCTGATGTGCGGCAGCGGTTGTGCCGGGGCACATAAAGAGTTGGTCGAATTTGCCGCTAAAATCAAAGCCCCGATTGTTCACGCCCTGCGTGGTAAAGAGTACGTTGAATACGACAACCCTTACGACGTCGGCATGACCGGATTAATCGGCTTTTCTTCCGGGTTCCATACCATGATGAATGCCGACACGCTGATCTTACTCGGCACTCAGTTCCCTTATCGTCCGTTCTACCCTACCGATGCCAAAATTATCCAGATTGATATCAACCCGGCGAGCATTGGCGCACACAGCAAAGTGGATATGGCGCTGGTGGGCGATATTAAATCCACACTTCTCGCCCTGCTTCCACAGCTAGAAGAAAAAAACGATCGGCAGTTTTTGGACAAAGCGCTGGAGCACTATCGCGATGCACGCAAAGGGCTGGATGATTTAGCCAAGCCCAGCGATAAAGCCATTCATCCACAATATCTGGCACAACAAATCAGCCATTTCGCCGCGGACGACGCAATCTTTACCTGTGATGTAGGCACACCAACAGTGTGGGCCGCACGCTATCTGAAAATGAACGGTAAACGCCGCCTGCTAGGATCGTTTAACCACGGTTCAATGGCAAACGCCATGCCACAAGCGCTGGGTGCGCAGGCGACTGAACCAGGTCGTCAGGTCGTCGCGATGTGCGGCGATGGTGGCTTCAGCATGTTAATGGGCGATTTTCTCTCGGTTGTACAAATGAAGCTCCCGGTGAAGATAATCGTGTTCAACAACAGCGTACTGGGTTTTGTGGCGATGGAGATGAAGGCAGGCGGTTATCTGACAGACGGGACGGAACTACACGATACCAACTTCGCACGCATTGCCGAAGCCTGTGGTATTACCGGCATCCGCGTAGAGAAATCCTCTGAGGTCGATGAGGCCCTGCAACGCGCCATGTCAATCGATGGTCCAGTGCTGGTCGATGTCGTTGTGGCGAAAGAAGAGCTCGCCATTCCACCACAAATAAAACTCGAACAAGCGAAGGGATTTAGCCTGTATATGCTGCGCGCGATCATCAGTGGACGCGGTGATGAAGTGATCGAACTGGCGAAAACGAACTGGCTCAGGTAAAACATCCTTATCAAATCACACACAATATCATTCATGATGCATCAAGACGGCTAGCCCGAAAATCCCCAGGAGCATAGGTATACTATGTGACTGGGGTTTAAGGGTGCGGCCAACGCCGAGGCAGCTTGAAGGATGAAGTGTAATAAGGAGATACCATGATTGATTTACGCAGTGATACCGTCACCCGACCCAGTCGCGCCATGCTGGAAGAGATGATGGCAGCCCCGGTCGGGGACGACGTTTACGGAGATGACCCTACCGTTAACGCCCTTCAGCAATACGCCGCTGAACTTTCTGGTAAAGAAGCGGCTATTTTCCTGCCTACCGGCACTCAGGCTAATCTGGTTGCGTTACTCAGCCATTGCCAGCGCGGCGAGGAATATATCGCCGGTCAGGGGGCTCATAACTACTTGTATGAAGCTGGCGGCGCTGCAGTGCTCGGGAGTATCCAACCCCAACCTATTGATGCTGCGCCAGATGGTTCTCTGCCACTGGATAAAGTGGCGGCAAAAATCAAAGCGGATGATATCCATTTTGCCCGCACACGCCTGCTCAGTCTGGAAAACACCCACAACGGTAAAGTGTTGCCACGTGAGTACCTGAAGGATGCCTGGGAATTTACCCGTGAGCGAAACCTTGCCCTGCACGTTGATGGCGCACGTATTTTTAACGCCATCGTCGCCTACGGCTGTGAGTTAAAAGACGTTACCCAATACTGCGACTCGTTCACAATTTGTCTGTCCAAAGGTCTGGGAACGCCGGTGGGTTCACTGTTGGTTGGCAGCCATGACTACATCAAACGCGCGATTCGCTGGCGCAAAATGACCGGCGGCGGGATGCGCCAGGCCGGGATTCTGGCGGCAGCCGGACTGTATGCGCTGAAAAATAACGTCGCGCGCTTACAAGACGACCACGACAACGCGGCCTGGATGGCAGAACAGTTGCGTGAAGCGGGAGCGGACGTCATGCGTCACGACACCAACATGCTGTTTATCCGTGTTGGTGAAGAACATGCTGCAGCACTGGGCGAATATATGAAGGCACATGATGTGCTGATTAACGCCTCCCCGATTGTACGTCTGGTGATGCATCTGGACGTGTCACGTGCACAGCTTGCTGAAGTCGTCGCCCACTGGCGCGCTTTTTTAACCCGCTAAGGAGTCAGGCGTGCCGCAACGGATTTTAGTTCTTGGCGCCAGTGGCTACATTGGTCAGCATCTGGTTCAGGCGCTCAGCCAGCAAGGGCATCAGGTGCTGGCTGCGGCACGTCGCATTGAACGGCTGGAAAAGCAGCAACTGGCCAACGTTAACTGTCATAAGATCGATTTAAATGTACCGGATACTTTGCCGCCGCTGCTGGCGGGTATTGATACCGTTTACTATCTGGTTCATGGCATGGGCGAAGGGGGCGACTTTATTGCCCATGAGCGCCTGGTCGCAGAAAACGTGCGCGATGCGCTGCGTACGACCCCGGTCAAACAACTGATCTTCCTGAGCTCATTGCAGGCTCCCAGACATGAGCAGTCCGATCACCTGCGTGCGCGCCAGATTACCGCAGATACGCTGCGCGAATCCGGTGTACCGGTGACTGAGCTACGTGCAGGCATTATCGTTGGCGCCGGTTCCGCTGCGTTTGAAGTCATGCGCGACATGGTCTATAACCTACCTGTGTTAACCCCGCCACGCTGGGTACGTTCTCGCACCACGCCTATCGCGCTGGAAAACCTGATGTATTACCTGGTGGCGTTGTTGGACCATCCGGCAAGCAAACACCGCGTACTCGAAGCAGCAGGCCCGCAGGTATTAAGCTACCAGGAGCAGTTTGAGCACTTTATGACAGTCAGCGGTAAGCATCGGCTGTTGGTCCCTATCCCCTTTCCGACCCGCTGGATCTCCGTCTGGTTTTTAAATGTCATCACTTCGGTTCCGCCGACTACGGCTAAAGCGCTAATCCAGGGGCTTAAGCACGATCTGTTGGCTGATGACACAGAACTACGGACGCTGATCCCACAACCGCTGATTGCCTTCGACGACGCGGTTCGCAGTACGCTGAAAGAAGAAGAAAAACTGGTTAACTCCAGCGACTGGGGGTATGACGCTCAGGCTTTTGCACGCTGGCGTCCTGAATATGGGTATTTTGCCAAACAAGCCGGTTTTAGCGTGGAGACTTCCGCCAGCCGGAAAGCGTTGTGGCAGGTCGTGAACCGCCTCGGGGGTAAAGAAGGTTATTTCTTTGGCAACATGTTGTGGAAGACACGTGCGGCGTTGGACCTGGTGGTAGGTCACAAGCTGGCAAAAGGTCGGCCCCAACACCCATTATTGCAGGTTGGTGATACCGTTGATAGCTGGAAAGTCATCATCGTTGAACCGGAAAAACAGCTCACTCTGCTGTTTGGCATGAAGGCCCCTGGTCTCGGTCGCCTGAGCTTTACGCTGGAAGAAAAAGGCGATCACCGACGTATTGATGTCCGGGCATGGTGGCACCCGCACGGGATGCCCGGTCTCTTCTATTGGTTGTTGATGATCCCAGCGCACTTGTTCATTTTCAGAGGGATGGCGAAGCGTATTGCCAAACTTGCAGAACAAATCACAGACTAATGATAAAAAGAGACTGTATTCTTTCATGTTTCCCATTGCATACGAGCGTATTTCACGGAAGAATGCGCACGACGTTTTTTAAACACAGTGGATTGATATGAAGGTACTGGTTACCGGAGCCACCAGCGGCTTGGGCCGAAACGCGGTTGAGTTTTTGTGCAGAAAAGGCATCAGCGTCAGAGCCACCGGTCGCAACGAAGCGATGGGTAAGCTGCTGGAAAAAATGGGGGCAGAATTTGTCCATGCGGATCTGACCGAGCTGGTCTCTTCGCAGGCAAAAGTGATGCTCGCAGGTATCGACACACTATGGCACTGCTCCAGTTTCACCTCACCGTGGGGCACGCAGGAAGCCTTCGATCTGGCCAACGTTCGTGCTACCCGTCGTCTGGGCGAGTGGGCCGTTGCCTGGGGCGTGCGTAACTTTATTCATATCTCCTCTCCCTCACTGTATTTTGACTATCACCACCATCGTGATATCAAAGAGGACTTCCGCCCACATCGCTTTGCCAACGAATTCGCCCGCAGCAAAGCCGCTGGTGAAGAGGTTATTGCACTGTTAGCTCAGGCCAACCCGCAGACCCGTTTTACGGTCTTGCGTCCGCAAAGTCTGTTCGGCCCTCATGATAAAGTGTTTATCCCGCGTCTGGCGCATATGATGCATCACTACGGCAGCATTCTGTTGCCGCACGGCGGAAGTGCGCTGGTAGATATGACCTACTACGAGAACGCGGTGCATGCGATGTGGCTGGCAAGCCAGACAACCTGCGATAAACTGCCGTCAGGTCGTGCCTATAACATTACCAACGGCGAGCATCGCACCCTGCGCAGCATCGTGCAGAAGCTCATTGATGAGCTGAATATTGATTGCCGTATTCGTTCGGTTCCTTATCCGATGCTGGACATGATCGCCCGCAGCATGGAACGTCTTGGTAATAAATCGGCTAAAGAACCCAAGCTCACGCATTACGGTGTGTCGAAGCTTAATTTTGATTTTACGCTGGATACAACGCGCGCTCAGGAAGAGTTAGGCTATCAGCCCGTAGTCACACTGGACGAAGGGATTGAACGTACCGCGGCCTGGTTACGCGACCACGGCAAACTGCCACGTTAAGCGGGTTGCCATTGCCGGATAGCGGCGCAAGCGCCTTATCCGGCCTACATTCCTGCCCGAACTATCCGTTGGCCTGATAAGCGAAGCGCCATCAGGCATCGGTGATCTGCGTTAACCCTGCCCGTATTTCTCCAGTAACGCCTCGGCAATCGCCAGGGTTTCAGCATCCGCCACGCCGTTCCACAACGCCGGGCGGAAGTGCATCTGGAACGCCATAATCACCCGCTGTTGTTCACGTGGCGTCATTTCAGGTTTAACGTCATAGCCATAGCGCGACAACACATCAAGCAACGAGGCGGTATCTACCGGCGTATGAGGCGCACGCCCGGCGAGATAAAACGTGACGCGCTGCGCATCCGGCCACGCGCCAATACCTTGTGCTGCCAGCTCACGCCACGGGAACAGGGGGCCGGGATCATCTTTACGCTGTGGCGCGATATCCGCATGAGCCACGACGTTTTGTGGCTTGATGTCGTAACGGGCAATAATATCCTTTGCCAGCGGGATCAACGCCTGAATCTGTGTTGCTTCAAACGGGGTGAAATATTTCGTTCCCGCCGACGTTTGCCAGCCGCGATTTTCCAGCTCAATACCAATCGATGTGTCGTTGATGCGCGTGGCACCACGCCAGAAGCTAATCCCCGCATGCCAGGCCAAATCTTTTTCCGGGACCAGTTGCCAGATACGCGGCTTACCGTGATACAACGGCGGCACCGCCGGGATCAAATAATGCGAACTGACGTTTTTATCCGTCAGCGTAGCCAGTGATGAATCAAAATCATCTGCGGTGTAATGAATAACCAACACCTTAATGCGGGGATAGGCAGCCTGAGCCTGACGGCGGGTATCTAACTGATACCCGTCTTTATCGATAATCCCTTTCTCGCCGGCACACCCGGCCAACAGCAGCGTGAACGCCAGCAACCACAGCAGACGCTTCATCGGCGAGTTTTTACCGCGGTACCGCTGACGCTGACCATCAGCATACTGCTATCTTTCCCGACGGTCTCGTAATCAATATCGATACCGACAACCGCATCAGCGCCCAATGCTTTGGCTTGTTCGCCGAGTTCCTGGAAGGCAATTTCACGCGCTTTACGTAATTCTTTTTCATACGCGCCGGAGCGCCCACCGACGATATCACGGATACCCGCAAAGAAATCGCGGAAGATATTTGCGCCTAAAATAGCTTCGCCGGTTACCACACCGCAGTATTCCACGATGGTCTGCCCTTCAAGCGTAGGGGTAGTCGAAAACTGCATGGTTAATCTCCTTGTTGCGCTAAGAGCACGATCTCAAAAGCATTATCGAACCGATCCACTATCATTGAAAGGATATATTCTATCAACGTAGAACACTAATCGTAGAAAGCTAATAAGGAAATCATTATGCGCTACTCGAAACTCTCTCTGCTGGTTCCCTGTGCACTTCTTCTCAGCGCCTGTACTACCGTGACGCCGGTCTATAAAGATAACGGCACGCGTAGCGGTTCATGCGTAGAAGGCGGGCCAGACAGCGTGGCCCAGCAATTCTATGATTACCGCATTCAGCATCGTAATAATGACATCACCGCCCTGCGCCCGTACTTAAGCGACAACCTGGCGAAACTGCTGAATGATGCCAGCCGTGATAACGCGCATCGCGAACTGTTTAACAGCGATCCGTTCTCCAGTCGCGCCACGTTACCGGACAGCGCCAGCGTCGCCAGCGCATCGACTATTCCGAATAGTGATGCACGCAATATTCCGCTGCGTGTAGAGCTTAAACAGGGCGACCAAAGCTGGCGTGATGAAGTGCTGATGATCCGCGAAGGCCAGTGCTGGGTAGTTGACGATGTGCGTTATCTGGGCGGCAGCGTACACGCGCCAGCCGGGACACTGCGCCAGTCTGTCGAAAACCGCTAATCTCCCCATTCATCTCATCAAATCATAACCCCCATAAATTGTCTGGCATTCTGCATAGAATGCCGACAATTATTCTTGCCCACTGGTGGCCCCGCTATTTTGTGCTATGTTTAGATAAGAATGCGGTTTGCATTTAACTTTTAACGCATAAATATTGCATAACTATTCTGCCAAAGGTAGTATCTGCGGCTTCAATATACACAAAATCATTCATGATGCGTCGAGGCGGCAAGTGAATGAATCTCCAGGAGCGTACGAATAGTACGTGGCTGGAGTGAATGAACGCAGCCAACAAAGAGGCAGCTTGAAGGATGAAGTGTATAGCTATCAGACTGCCAGCATACGAGAATCAATGAGTATTCAATTAAACGGCATTAACTGCTTCTACGGCGCACATCAGGCGCTGTTCGATATCACGCTGGATTGCCCTCAGGGTGAAACACTGGTGTTACTTGGCCCAAGTGGAGCCGGGAAAAGCTCGCTACTGCGTGTACTCAATCTGCTTGAGATGCCACGCTCGGGCACGCTCTCTATTGCAGGTAACCGTTTCGACTTCACGAAAACCCCATCAGATAAAGCCATTCGTGAGCTGCGTCAAAACGTGGGCATGGTCTTCCAGCAATACAATCTTTGGCCGCACCTGACGGTACAGCAAAACCTGATTGAAGCGCCCTGCCGCGTACTTGGTCTGACGAAAGAACAAGCACTGGCGCGTGCTGAAAAACTGCTTGAGCGTCTGCGCCTGAAGCCTTACAGCGATCGCTACCCACTGCATTTGTCTGGCGGTCAACAGCAGCGTGTGGCGATTGCCCGTGCGTTGATGATGGAACCGCAGGTACTGCTGTTTGACGAACCTACCGCAGCGCTTGACCCGGAAATCACGGCCCAAATCGTCAGCATCATTCGTGAGCTGGCGGAAACTAAAATTACTCAGGTGATCGTCACCCACGAAGTGGAAGTTGCACGTAAAACAGCCAGTCGTGTGGTGTATATGGAAAACGGTCATATCGTCGAGTTTGGGGATGCGAGCTGCTTTGCCAACCCGCAAACCGAAGCGTTTAAAAACTATCTTTCTCACTAAGATTCGGGACAATACAATGAAAAAAGTTCTGATTGCCGCGCTAATCGCAGGTTTTAGTCTTTCCGCTACCGCAGCCCAAACCATTCGTTTCGCTACCGAAGCGTCCTATCCTCCGTTTGAATCCATCGATGCTAATAACAAGATCGTAGGCTTTGACGTTGATTTGGCGAATGCGCTGTGTAAAGAGATTGACGCTACCTGTACGTTCACCAATCAGGCCTTCGACAGCCTGATCCCTAGCCTGAAGTTCCGCCGCTTTGACGCGGTAATGGCCGGTATGGACATCACACCAGAACGTGAAAAGCAGGTACTGTTCACGACGCCTTACTACGACAACTCGGCACTGTTTGTCGGCCAGCAGGGTAAATACACCAGCATCGACCAGCTGAAAGGCAAAAAAGTCGGCGTACAGAACGGTACCACGCACCAAAAATTCATCATGGATAAACACCCGGAAGTGACTACCGTGCCATATGACAGCTATCAGAATGCCAAACTGGATCTGCAAAACGGTCGTATTGATGGCGTCTTTGGTGATACCGCAGTGGTAACGGAATGGCTGAAAGACAATCCGAAACTGGCTGCAGTTGGCGATAAAGTGACGGATAAAGATTACTTCGGTACCGGTCTGGGCATTGCTGTGCGCCAGGGTAATACCGAGCTGCAGCAGAAATTTAACGCTGCGCTGGAAAAAGTGAAGAAAGATGGGACTTACGAGACCATCTATAACAAATGGTTCCAGAAGTAATATTTGATGAATGAATTTTTTCCTTTAGCAAGCGCCGCCGGGATGACCGTCGGCCTTGCCGTTTGTGCGCTGATTATTGGCCTTGCACTCGCCATGTTCTTTGCCGTCTGGGAGTCTGTAAAATGGCGTCCAGTGGCATGGGCAGGTTCAGGGCTGGTCACTATCCTGCGCGGGTTACCAGAAATTCTGGTCGTTCTGTTTATCTATTTCGGTTCCTCTCAACTGCTGCTGACGCTGGCCGATGGGTTTACGATCAATCTCGGGTTCGTGCAAATTCCCGTTCAGATGCAGATTGAAAACTTCGACGTCAGCCCGTTCCTGTGCGGTGTGATTGCACTGTCATTGCTTTATGCAGCCTATGCCTCACAAACGCTGCGCGGTGCGTTGAAAGCGGTTCCGCTTGGACAATGGGAATCAGGCCAGGCGCTGGGTTTATCTAAAACCGCGATTTTCTTTCGCCTGGTGATGCCGCAAATGTGGCGCCATGCCCTGCCGGGTCTGGGTAACCAGTGGCTGGTGTTGCTGAAAGATACCGCACTGGTTAGCCTCATCAGCGTGAACGATCTGATGCTACAAACCAAGAGCATTGCGACCCGTACTCAGGAACCCTTTACCTGGTACATCGTCGCGGCGGCTATTTACCTGGTGATTACGCTGGTGAGTCAGTACATTCTCAAACGCATTGACCTGCGCGCGACACGTTTTGAGCGGAGACCAGGCTAATGCTTGAGTATTTACCTGAACTACTGAAAGGGCTGCACACCAGCCTGACGCTGACGGTCGCCTCGATTGTGGTGGCACTGGTTCTGGCGTTGGTTTTCACTGTTATCCTGACACTGAAAACGCCGGTACTGGTGTGGCTGGTTCGCGCCTATATCACGTTGTTTACCGGTACACCGCTGCTGGTGCAAATATTCCTGATCTACTACGGACCAGGGCAGTTCCCTGCGCTGCAGGAATATCCAGTGCTCTGGCATTTGCTGTCCGAACCATGGCTGTGCGCGTTAATCGCACTGTCCTTAAACAGTGCGGCCTATACCACGCAACTGTTTTATGGTGCGATTCGAGCAATCCCGGAAGGCCAGTGGCAGTCCTGTGGTGCGCTGGGGATGAGCAAAAAGGATACGCTGGCCATTCTGCTGCCGTATGCCTTTAAACGCGCCCTCTCCTCGTATTCCAACGAAGTGGTACTGGTCTTTAAAAGTACATCACTGGCGTACACCATCACACTGATGGAAGTCATGGGCTACAGCCAACTGCTGTACGGCCGTACCTATGACGTCATGGTCTTTGGTGCAGCTGGCGTGATTTACCTGATCGTCAATGGCTTGCTGACGTTGATGATGCGCTTGATCGAACGTAAAGCCCTGGCGTTTGAACACCGGAATTAAGTCGATGCCGCTGCGGTTTTTGCGCCGATGTCGGCCGGATAAGGTGCCAGCGCCGTCATCCGAAGAATGTGCATAATACAAAAACATAAAGACGGACAACATTCTAAATTGTCCGTCTTTTTTTATGCCAATAAAAATATTTAATCATTTTTATTGCATACAAATTCATTAAGTGGCATTGTGAATCCACGCCGCAGACACGGTAAATAATCATAAGATTGACAGACGGGAGTTCCACCATGAAAAAGTTAGTACTGGCCGCATTACTTGCTACTTTCGCCGCTGGCGCCGCAGCTGCTGATAAGATTAGTTTCGGTGTATCAGCAACCTACCCACCATTCGAATCACTGGACGCCAGCAATAAAATTGTCGGTTTTGATATCGATCTGGCAACAGCATTGTGCAAACAAATGCAGGCTGAATGTACTTTTACTAATCATGCTTTCGACAGCCTTATTCCCGCGCTGAAATTCAAAAAATATGATGCGGTGATTTCCGGTATGGACATCACGCCTGAACGTAGCAAGCAGGTTTCCTTCACCCAGCCGTACTATGCCAACTCAGCGCTGGTGATTGCGAAGAAAGACACCTACAAGAGCTTTGATGATCTGAAAGGCAAACGTATCGGGATGGAAAACGGTACCACGCACCAGAAATACCTGCAGGACAAGCATCCTGAAGTAAAAACCGTGGCCTACGACAGCTATCAGAATGCAATCATCGACCTGAAAAATGGCCGTATTGATGGCGTATTTGGCGACACTGCCGTCGTCAATGAGTGGCTGAAAACCAATCCACAGTTAGGTACTGCGACGGCAAAAGTCACCGATCCGCAATACTTTGGTACGGGTCTTGGTATTGCTGTTCGCCCGGATAATAAAGCACTGCTGGAAAAATTGAACAATGCGCTGGCCGCCATCAAAGCTGACGGCACGTACCAGAAAATCAGTGACCAGTGGTTCCCACAGTAATCTCAGTCTTGTTTAAAAAGCCGCGACCTGCGGCTTTTTTATTGCTATTTATCCATGCAGGATGCAACGTGAACACCGGACCTCACCTGCAATGTCGGCCACGCCATCAGTCCGTTGTGCTCACAGGGGGACAAAAAACAAAGCCCGGTTTCCCGGGCCTTGAAGACGCAAAACAGATCAGTTGTAAGCATTGAGCGTCCGCTGACACAGTGCCGAGCGAACGCAATCATCTTTGTTGAATCGAACGATCCCAACCATGTCATCTTCTTCGAAACGGGCCAGCGCATCGCTTAGCCCTGAACGAACATGAGCGGGGAGATCGCACTGGGTAATGTCCCCATTCACAATCACCGTCACATTCTCTCCGAGGCGAGTCAAAAACATCTTCATTTGCGCAGCAGTCACATTCTGAGCCTCGTCCAGAATAACAACGGCATTTTCAAATGTACGTCCCCGCATATACGCGAACGGCGCAATTTCTACCTTACCAATCTCAGGTCGCAGGCAATATTGCATAAAGGAGGCTCCCAGACGTTTTACCAGCACGTCATAAACCGGACGAAAATAGGGAGCGAACTTCTCAGAGACATCCCCAGGTAAGAAGCCGAGGTCTTCATCAGCTTGCAGAACTGGACGGGTTACAATGATCCTGTCCACATCTTTGTGGATCAGGGCTTCTGCTGCTTTCGCCGCGCTGATCCAGGTTTTACCACACCCGGCTTCGCCCGTGGCGAATATCAGCTGCTTACTCTCGATAGCATTCAGGTAGTGCGCCTGAGCTTCATTTCGCGCCGTGATCGGTGTGGCGTCGCGGCTATCACGCGCCATACCAATCGCCTCTACGCCGCCCATCTGCACAAGCGAGGTGACCGATTCATCTTCGCGCTGTTTATGGCTACGCGAATCCCGCCTCAGCACACGTTTTGCTTCGCGACGAGCTTTGATCACTGCTTTTTGTCTTCCCATGGATAGCACCTTGAGTTGTAGGTATACATCACACGCGCCGTTGGCGGCACGATTATGCGCACGAACATCTGAGGGTTGGCTTCCTTGTAAGCCATTGCCTGCCTTCGGATAAGACGCCATACACGGCTACGCGCACCGTACAGGGTGTCAGTTACAAGGATAAGAAGTGAAAGGGAGAGAGATTTAACGGTGACGAGATGGCTACCGGAAGAGAAACGTCCGCGTAAGGGACTGCAATAACTTTGAAAAACGTGTCCAGTACAGGACTTTTCCATTCGCGATCTCCATAGTGAATGACTATCACCGCCGGGAACTACCGCTATTACTTATAATTACATCATAACCTTTCGTTAATGCAACAATATTTTTACTTGTTGTTAACTTAATTTCATCTTATCGCCAGCAACAGTCTCTTGCAGAGAGATGACAGAATTATTTCAGCCGCCGCCGATCATGAAAAATAATTTTTTCATTCATCAGAGTGTCAGGAAATGCCCCGCAGCACTGCGGGGCAGAATCATCATGCTTCGAGCAGGGCTTGCCCCAGATAGTGGTCAGCGGTTTTGACACCAGGTAAAGCAAAGAAGTAGCCCCCACCAATAGGTTTGACATACTCTTCAAGCGCTTCACCGTTCAGGCGTTTCTGAACCGTCAAAAACCCTTTTTCCAGGTCGTGCTGATAGCAAACGAACAACAATCCCATATCCAATTGCCCGGAATTGGTCACGCCAAGCGAATAGCTGTACCCACGACGCATCATCAGGCTGGTCTCTGTTTCTTTCGTGCGCGGGTTCGCCAGACGAATATGGCTGTCGAGCGCAATCACCTCACCTTCGGGATCGTTGGCATAATCCGGAACATCATGCTCGTGCTGCATACCCAGCGGTGCGCCGGTATGTTTATCGCGGCCGAAAATCGTTTGCTGCTCTTTAAGCGGCGTACGGTCCCAGAATTCCACGCGAAACTGGATGAGCCTGACGGCCTGATAGCTACCATCTTGTGCCCATGCCGGTTCCCCCTGCTCCGCAGTGACCCACACCACGTTTTGCATCAGCGTTGTATCGGCAGCGTCGGGATTCGCGGTTCCATCCTTAAATCCCAGCAAATTGACGGGAGTCTCTTTACCTTTACTGCGTGCGGCATGATCAGAGATAAACCCTTCACGTTTCCAGCGTACGCTGAGCAGATCCGGCGTGTGCTTAATGATATCGCGCAGCGCATGGATAACGGTGTCCTGCGTATTGGCGCAAATCTGCAACAGCAAGTCGCCATGGCATAACGCCGCATCCAGTGAATCATTCGGAAAACGCGTCATTTTTTGCAGTTTTTTCGGCATCTGTGCTTTCAGACCATAGCGATCATCAAACAGTGAAGATCCAACCGACAGCGTCATCGTCAGATTATCCGGCGCTATGTATGCCCCAAGAATACCGGAATCCATTGGCGGTAAACGTGGATTCGGCGTTTCTGGTGCCGGCCCTCCGGTTGTCAAAAATGCAAACCGGCGGGTCAGTAAACGAAACAGACGCTCAAGGTCAGCTTTATCGCTGGCGAGCACATCAAACGCCACCAGCATCATTGAGGCCTGCTGCGGCGTCAGGATACCGGCCTGGTGCTGGCCATAAAACGGTTGTTTCTCACTGCGTGCATCAGGTGACAGTGTTCCCGGCGCACTTTGCGTTTTTTGCGCGTGAGCGACCGGGCATCCACCAGCCAGCGCCAGTGCCCCACCCAGCGCCCCCATCCCTTTCAGTAAACGTCGGCGTGACGGTTCGCTCACGCCGTTTTCATTATCTTGCTGCATAGTGCTTAATCCAGGCCCAAAACACCGCGTAATTGCGACAAGTCTTCCGCCAGCGTCGTGATTGGCCCTTTCAGCGCATTACGATCGGCATCGGTCAGTTTGTCATAGGTTTCAAAGCCGTCTTTGGTACGGTACTTGCTCAGAATGGAATCGACTTTTTTGAAGTTCGCATCCACCTTCGCCAACAGATCAGCATTGGATTTTTGTAACTGAGGACGCAGGAGATCGACGATTTTCTGCGCGCCATCAACGTTAGCCTGGAAGTCCCACAAATCGGTGTGGCTGTAACGATCTTCTTCTCCACTGATTTTGCTGGCTGCGACTTCTTCAATCAGCCCTGCTGCCCCGCCAACCACTTTAGACGGTGGGAAAGCAAGTTCGCTAATACGCGTTTGCAGGTCAAGAACATCGCTGTTTAATTGGTCGGCGTACTTGTCCATACCTTTAGTGGTATTGTCGCCAAACAGCGCTTTCTCCAGGCGGTGGAAGCCGGTGAATTTAGGATCGGCGGCTTTTTGCTCATAATCATCTTCACGCGCATCAATGCTACCATCGAGGTCAGAGAACAATTCGGCAATCGGCTCAATACGTTCATAATGCTGACGCGTTGGCGCATACAGGGATTTGGCTTTCTCCAGATCGCCCGCTTTAATGGCATCCGTAAAGGCTTTCGTGCCTGACACCAGTTGCGCTGTTTCTGCCGTTACATAGGCTTTGTATTCAGTAATTGCACCACTCAGGCTCAGCAGAGCATCGCTGTGCGCGGCATCTGCCGTTGCCGTCCCCTTCACGATCAGCTTGCCTTTCGGGTTGGTCAGCAGACCGCAGGTCATATCATATTCACCCGGCTGCAGGTTAGCCGTCATTTTCTGGCTAAAACCGGGTGCAATGTTTTCACGCTCTTCAACCACCATCACGCCTTTGAGGATCTCCCACTCCAGCGCTTTTTGACTGTGGTTTTGAATGATGAATTGAGTCTTCCCGGCATTCACCGTGATTGTCATCGGTTCACACTGTTTATCATTTACCGTGACTTTTACCTGCGGGATATCAGCAGCGTGAGCGGTAAAAGCAGAAGCAAACAGCGCGGCAATACCCAACTGCAGCGCACTACGGCGGAAATTAATCGTCATGACCCATCCCTATAAAAAGTATGTTGTAACTAAATGATATTCTTGCATCACGTTTTATCAGGGTGCGGTACGTGATGCCGTAGTGCCTGAACGAGGTGGTAGAGCAAACATAATCAATGCCGGAATCAGATAGATAAACCAGACAGCAACTTCACTAACACTTGGCGCTTCCTGATAGCCGAAGATGCCTTCCATCAATGTGCCAAACAGCGAATGCGTTGACAAAACGCTGCTCATATCAAACGCTACGTCCTGGAAATGATTCCATAACCCAGCTTCGTGGAATGCACGAATGGCTCCCGCAGCAAGACCTGCGGCAACCAACAAAATGAACAGACTGGTCCACTTAAAGAAAGCCCCGAGATTGAGGCGAATCCCACCGAGATAAATCAGGTAACCCAGCACCACCGCGGTAGCCAGTCCCAGCATCGCACCTAGCGGTGGCCAAATACCCACATCCTGCTGAAATGCCGCCAGCAGAAAGAAGACTGACTCCAGCCCTTCACGAGCGACGGCAAAAAAGACCATCATCACCAGCGCCCAGCCATGATGATTGCCTTTCTGTAACGCGTTATCGACAGCCTGTTCCAGTTGAACTTTGACGTTGCGCGATACTTTACGCATCCAGAAGACCATCCAGGTCAGGATCACCACAGCAATAAGTGCCACGATACCTTCAAATAGCTCCTGCTCTTTTTGCGGGAATTCGCCCGTGGTTTCATTGATGAAAATTCCCAGCGAAAGGCACAGCGCCGCCGCCAGCAACACACCAATCCACATCACGCCAATCCAGCGACCACGCTGAGTCCGTTTCAGGTAGCTGGCAATCAGGCTGACAATCAGCGCGGCCTCTAACCCTTCGCGCAACATAATTAGAAATGGAACAAACATGCGAAGTACCCTTTAACGTTATTCTCAGTCAAGTGATGCAAAGAAAAGTAAATTACAGTGATAGTGATTATCATTACAGCAAAGAAAAACTCAAGCAGAATGTTTTGAGAATGATGACTTAATGTAAACAGTTAGGTGGGTAACAGTTATTGCACGCTGGATCGAAGTGAGGGAGACATAAAAAAGCCCGCTCGCGGCGGGCTTTAAAAACAATACAGCGATTATTCTTCCTGCAAACGCGACGGCGGTGCTGAATGATAATGAGCATCAGCCTCGGCAAAACGTTTCTGCATTGCTGCTGATGGCGCTTTACCCCACAGACTGAAGACTACAATCCCGATGCTGCCAAACACGAAGCCCGGGATGATTTCATACAGACCCAACCAGGCAAACTGCTTCCAGACGATAACCGTCACAGCACCAATGACCATCCCAGCCAGCGCGCCGTTACGGGTCATACGCGACCACATTACGGAGAACAGAACAACCGGACCAAAGGCAGCACCAAAGCCAGCCCAGGCGTAGCTCACCAGGCCGAGCACGCGGTTCTCTGGGTTTGCCGCCAGCGCGATGGACACCAGCGCCACGACCAGCACCATGATACGCCCAATCCATACCAGCTCTTTCTGGCTGGCATTTTTACGCAGGAACGCTTTGTACAAATCTTCGGTAATCGCACTGGAGCATACCAGCAGTTGGCAACTCAGCGTCGACATCACCGCTGCGAGGATCGCAGATAACAGAATACCGGCAATCCATGGATTGAACAGGATCTGCGCCAGTTCAATAAACACGCGCTCGGCGTTCTGGTTCACGGCACCCGCTACCGACGGGTTGTTATTGAAGTAAGCAATACCGAAGAAACCAACGGCAACAGCGCCAGCCAGACACAGAATCATCCAGGTCATACTGATGCGACGTGCATGGACAATACTATGGTGGGAATCGGCAGCCATAAAGCGCGCCAGGATATGCGGTTGACCGAAATAACCCAGCCCCCATCCCATCAGTGAAATGATGGCAACAAAGTTAAGCCCTTTGAACATATCGACGTTTTCAATGCTCTTTTGCTTAATCACTTCCAGCGAGTCTTCAAATCCGCCGACACCAATAATCACCATCACCGGTGTCAGGATCAGTGCGAAGATCATCAGGCTGGCCTGTACGGTATCGGTCCAACTCACCGCCAGGAAGCCACCAATAAAGGTATAAATGATCGTCGCGGCCGCTCCCGCCCACAGCGCGGTTTCGTAGCTCATACCAAAGGTGCTTTCGAATAAACGCGCCCCTGCTACAATACCTGAAGCACAATAGATGGTGAAAAACAGCAGAATAACCAGTGCGGAAATAATACGCAGCACGCGGCTTTTATCTTCAAAACGGCCGGTAAAGTAATCCGGCAACGTCAGCGCATTGTTATTATATTCGGTGTGTACACGTAAACGCCCGGCCACCAGTTTCCAGTTGACCCACGCCCCTAATACCAGACCGATAGCGATCCAACTTTCTGAAATCCCCGACAGGAAAATCGCACCTGGCAGCCCCATCAGCAGCCAGCCGCTCATGTCGGATGCCCCAGCGGATAACGCCGTTACGAACGGACCCAGACTGCGTCCACCCAGAATATAATCATCAAAGTTTTTGGTCGAACGCCATGCAATAAACCCTATCAATATCATGCCAAAAATATAGACACAGAATGTGACTAACATCGGTGTGCTAATAGCCATCAAAACTCTCCAAAATTATGTATCGGCAATGCCGTGGCTTGCCGTTTTATTACCCTGCCGGAACGTGGCAAAGATATCTATATTGACCAGGGCGACCGTATCCTGCCGGAAGCCATGGCCATTCACAATCGATTTAACACACCATTTACATCAATTTTGATCCAGAGTAGATAGCATTTTTCTGTAGGTTGCACTCTCTCACATTTTTTCTGGTTGCACCTTTAAAAAGTGTTAACTATCGCAGAGAAAAAGATTCTGCGTTTTTTACACCCCTTGTTATAAACATCATCTTTATTAACATTTCATTCATTTTCAAGCTTGCAAACCAAGTCACATTTAACACGGTTGCACAAAGTTGCAACATAGTGGATATTTCTCGGTAACTATCAGCCCCGTATTTCAGTACAACAGGAGTAAATGGCATGGGAACCACCACGATGGGGGTTAAACTGGACGACGCCACGCGCGAGCGGATTAAAACAGCAGCATCACGAATCGATCGCACACCGCACTGGCTTATCAAGCAGGCCATCTTTAATTATCTCGAAAGACTGGAAAATGACGATGCGCTTCCGGAGCTGCCTGCCCTGCTGGCGGGTGCAGCAAATGAGAGCGAGGAATCCACTGCGCAACAAAATGAAGCGCACCAGCCTTTCCTTGAATTTGCAGAGCAGATCCTGCCGCAGTCTGTTTCCCGTGCGGCCATTACCGCGGCATATCGCCGTGCTGAAACCGATGCGGTACCCATGTTGATGGAGCAGGCTCGTCTGCCGCAACCTATCGCAGAGCAGGCCCATAAACTGGCCTATCAGTTGGCAGATAAACTGCGCAACCAAAAGACGGCCAGCGGGCGTGCCGGCATGGTCCAGGGACTGTTGCAGGAATTCTCCCTTTCCTCACAGGAAGGCGTCGCGCTGATGTGTCTGGCTGAAGCACTGCTGCGTATTCCCGACAAAGCCACCCGCGATGCGCTGATCCGCGACAAAATCAGCAACGGCAACTGGCAATCACACATCGGACGCAGCCCGTCTCTGTTCGTTAACGCTGCAACGTGGGGATTGTTGTTTACCGGTCGTCTGGTCTCCACCCATAACGAAGCCAGCCTCTCACGCTCGCTGAACCGCATCATCGGCAAGAGCGGTGAACCGCTGGTGCGAAAAGGCGTCGACATGGCGATGCGCTTGATGGGTGAGCAATTCGTCACCGGAGAAACCATTGCAGAAGCACTGGCTAACGCACGTAAACTGGAAGAGAAAGGCTTCCGCTACTCCTATGACATGCTGGGTGAGGCTGCGCTGACCGCCGCCGATGCCCAGGCCTATATGGTCTCCTACCAGCAGGCGATCCATGCCATTGGTAAAGCGTCGAATGGACGCGGTATTTATGAAGGCCCGGGGATCTCCATCAAACTGTCTGCGCTGCACCCACGCTACAGCCGTGCGCAGTATGACCGCGTGATGGATGAGCTTTATCCACGCCTGAAGTCGCTGACCCTGCTGGCGCGCCAGTACGACATCGGCATTAACATCGATGCCGAAGAAGCCGACCGACTGGAGATCTCCCTCGATCTGCTGGAAAAACTGTGCTTTGAGCCCGAACTGGCAGGCTGGAACGGGATCGGTTTTGTTATTCAGGCCTACCAGAAGCGCTGCCCTTACGTCATCGACTACCTGATCGACCTGGCAACCCGTAGCCGCCGTCGCCTGATGATCCGTCTGGTTAAAGGTGCGTACTGGGATAGTGAAATCAAACGTGCCCAGATGGACGGTCTGGAAGGCTATCCGGTGTACACCCGTAAGGTGTACACCGACGTTTCCTATCTGGCTTGCGCGAAGAAATTGCTCGCCGTACCAAACCTGATCTACCCGCAGTTCGCTACCCACAACGCGCATACGCTGGCGGCAATTTATCAGTTAGCAGGTCAAAACTACTATCCGGGTCAGTATGAGTTCCAGTGCCTGCACGGCATGGGTGAACCGCTGTACGAACAGGTCACCGGCAAAGTCGCAGACGGTAAACTCAACCGCCCATGCCGTATTTATGCCCCCGTTGGTACACATGAAACGCTGCTGGCTTACCTGGTTCGTCGTCTGCTGGAAAATGGCGCCAACACCTCGTTCGTCAACCGTATTGCGGATACCACCCTGCCGCTGGATGAACTGGTCGCCGATCCAGTTGAAGCGGTCGAGAAACTGGCGCAGCAGGAAGGTCAGGCTGGGCTGCCGCATCCAAAGATTGCACTCCCACGTTCCCTATATGGAAAAGGCCGCGAAAACTCCGCAGGGCTGGATTTAGCAAATGAACACCGCCTGGCTTCGCTGTCCTCTGCCCTGCTCAACAGCGCGCTGCAAAAATGGCACGCCAAACCGATGCTCGAACATCCGGTTGCAGACGGTGAAATGACGCCGGTCGTCAACCCGGCTGAGCCGAAAGACATTGTGGGCTACGTGCGAGAAGCGACTCACGCTGAAGTGGAGCAGGCGCTACAGAACGCCGTCAATAATGCCCCTATCTGGTTTGCTACACCGCCACAAGAACGTGCCGCCATTCTGCATCGCGCCGCTATTTTGATGGAGGGCCAGATGCAGCAACTGATTGGCATTCTGGTGCGTGAAGCGGGGAAAACCTTCAGCAATGCCATTGCGGAAGTACGCGAAGCCGTTGACTTCCTGCACTACTATGCCGGCCAGGTTCGTGATGATTTCGACAACGAAACGCATCGTCCGCTCGGTCCAGTGGTCTGTATCAGCCCGTGGAACTTCCCACTGGCCATTTTCAGCGGACAAATTGCGGCTGCGCTGGCAGCAGGAAACAGCGTGCTGGCAAAACCTGCAGAGCAAACCCCACTGATTGCCGCTCAGGGCATCGCTATTTTGCTGGAAGCCGGTGTACCGCCAGGCGTGGTGCAACTGTTGCCAGGCCAAGGGGAAACCGTCGGCGCGCAACTCACCTCCGATGAACGTGTACGCGGAGTCATGTTCACCGGTTCAACGGAAGTCGCCACGCTGTTGCAGCGAAATATTGCTACTCGTCTGGATGCTCAGGGTCGTCCAATTCCGCTCATCGCTGAAACGGGCGGGATGAACGCCATGATCGTCGACTCATCTGCGTTAACGGAACAGGTTGTGGTGGACGTGCTGGCCTCTGCGTTTGACAGCGCCGGACAGCGTTGCTCGGCACTGCGCGTCCTGTGCCTACAGGATGATATTGCCGACCACACGCTGAAAATGCTGCGCGGCGCGATGGCCGAATGTCGTATGGGTAACCCAGGCCGTCTGACCACCGATATTGGGCCAGTTATTGATGAAGAAGCCAAAGCCAATATTGAACATCATATTCAGGCCATGCGTGCCAAAGGACGTCCGGTATTCCAGGCCGTACGTGAGAACAGCGATGATGCGCGTGAATGGCAAACCGGGACCTTTATTGCACCGACGTTGATTGAGCTGGAAAGCTTTGATGAGCTACAAAAAGAGGTATTCGGCCCGGTGCTGCACGTCGTGCGTTACACCCGTAATAACCTCGACAATTTGATTGAGCAAATCAATGCCTCCGGTTACGGCCTGACGCTTGGCGTACATACTCGTATTGATGAAACCATCGCGCAGGTCACCGGGTCCGCGCACGTTGGTAACTTGTACGTTAACCGTAATATGGTAGGCGCAGTAGTCGGCGTGCAGCCATTTGGTGGCGAAGGATTGTCAGGAACCGGACCCAAAGCCGGTGGCCCACTGTATCTGTACCGCTTGCTGGCAAACCGTCCGGAAAATGCACTGGCCGTCACGCTGGCCCGCCAGGATGCAGACTACCCTGTCGATGCACAGCTTAAATCAGCGCTGATTCAACCGCTGGAAGCGCTCACCGCATGGGCAATCGATCGTCCGTCGCTGCATGCGCTCTGCCAGCAGTTTGCCGAACTGGCACAAGCAGGAACCCAGCGTTTGCTGCCAGGACCAACCGGTGAACGTAACACCTGGACGCTGTTGCCGCGTGAACGTGTGCTGTGTATGGCCGATAACGAACAGGATGCGCTGGTGCAGGTTGCTGCCGTGGCCTCCGTTGGCAGTCTCATCCTGTGGCAAGATGATGCTTTCCATCGCGAACTGGCAAAACGTCTGCCTGCCGCCCTCTGTGGGCGCATTCAGTTTGCCAAAGCAGACACCCTCACCGCGCAGCCGTTCGATGCCGTTATCTTCCACGGCGATTCTGACCAGCTACGCGCACTGTGCGAATCGGTAGCGGCACGGGAAGGTGCGATTGTTTCGGTACAAGGATTTGCCCGCGGCGAGAGCAATATCCTGCTGGAGAGGCTGTATATTGAACGTTCGTTGAGCGTGAATACCGCCGCGGCGGGTGGGAACGCCAGCCTGATGACAATCGGCTAAGGTTATGGTTAATTAAGGCTCCGGTTACGGGGCCTTTTTTTATTAAGCCAGAGGGAAGCATGAAACGAATTGTACTGACCTGTGCAGCACTGCTGCTAAGCAGTCACGCACTGGCGGATGACTGCGCAAACGCAAACAACCAGATTGAAATGAATACCTGCGCCGCTGAGCAGTATAAGACGGCCGACACAAAGCTAAATGAGACTTATCAGAATGCACTGAAGCGCGCCGCCCCCACCCAACGTGATTTACTGAAAAAAGCACAGGTCGCATGGATTACCCTGCGTGATGCAGACTGTGCATTGATCAGTTCAGGCACGGAAGGCGGCAGCATACAGTCGATGATCACCAGCCAGTGTTTAACGGACAAAACCAACGAGCGAGAAGCATTTCTCGCCGCCCTCTTGCAATGTGAAGAGGGCGACTTAAGTTGCCCGTTACCCCCCGCCAACTAGCGCACACGGATCCCTTCAATAATCATTCGCTGTACGCTCTCCACCGTTTGGTTAAAAAAGGCTTCATCACGCAGCGTTGCGCCCGTCACTGCCTCGACCTGTGGGGCAAAGTCAGCGTAATGTTGCGTTGAAGCCCAAATCATAAAAATCAGATGATGCGGGTCAACCGGCGCCAGTTTTCCACTGCTGACCCATCCGGCAATCAATGCGGATTTCTCGTCAATCAACGTTTTAAGATCGCCCGTTAATTCCGTCATCAACAAAGGTGCGCCTGCCAGCATTTCCATACAAAACAGTCGCGATGCCTGAGGATAATCGCGGGACACTTCCAGTTTGAGCCGGATGTACTCTTTAATCGCCACCAGCGGTGCAAAGTCCTCGCGAAAGGCCTTCAGCGGTGCCAGCCAGATATCAAGGATCTGGCGTAATACGGCAATGTAGAGCACCTCTTTAGAAGGGTAGTAATAAAGCAGATTCGTTTTAGACACCCCCGCCAGTTCCGCAACCTGCTCCAGACGCGTGCCATGAATCCCATACTGGGAAAAGATATTTAATGCCGCGGTTAAGATAGCCTGGCGTTTCGCGCTCACGGCCTGCGAGCGTTTACCTGTTTTTTTCTCTGCGCCTTGAGCCATGCACCCTCTCCTTGTTCTGAGGGCGTCAGCATAACAAATCGCACTCTGAAAAGTTAAATTAAAGCGACTCGGGGGGAGCCTCCTGCTGGACGGCTTTCTTCTTTTTGAACTTCAGTTCGCTGACCAGTACGCCAATGATAATGAATGCCGCCCCCAACAGAGCAAGCAGCGGAAGGCGTTCTCCTGCGAGTCGACCAAAAATCCCCGCCCATACAGGCTCACCGGTATAGATTACCGTTGCGCGTGTCGGCGACACGCTGCGCTGCGCCCAGTTCATGGTAACCTGGATAATCGCGCTAAAAATACCCAATCCTAATGCCACGGCCAGCAAGCCCGTCGACATGGGAGGAACCGACTCACCTGCGGGCCCCATCGCAATAAATGCCACTACAGAAGCGGTTGCCAGTTGCACCACAGTGACCCGACGTACATCCACTTTTCCAGCCCATGCGCTGATCAGGATAATTTCAGCCGCTATCGCCACCGCCCCCACCAGCGTGATCCACTCCCCTTCACCAAGCGCCAGTAAATTGCCATCCGGTCCGGCAAGAAATATCAGTCCGATAAAGGCCAACACAATACCGACGCACGGCATCACTCCTGGCATTCGTCCCAGACACAACCACTGCAACAGCGGTACCAGTGGTACATACATCGCAGTAATAAATGCCGACTTACTGCTGGGAATAGACTGTAATCCCCAGGTTTGCAGGCTATAGCCCAGCGCAATCGCTACGCCAATCGCCACTCCGGCTTTGACTTCCAACCATGTCAGCCCACGCAATGTAGGCAATGACAGCAACGCCACCGCCAGTGCCGCTGTCGCAAAGCGCACGCCGACAAAGAAAAAGGGACCGCTCAGCGTGACAGCATATTGCACAGCCAAAAACGTTCCGCCCCAGAACATGGTGATCACAATGAGGATCGCCTCCTGGGGTTTAACAGAGAAGGAATAACGAGAAAGTAATGACATGAGACACCCGATTAGCTGAATGTCATTAGTCTGCGTTGCGTTTTGTTACAGTTCAACCTTGCAGACAAAAAAAACCGCCGGAACAACCCGGCGGCGGTGGCGACGTAACGTCTGTCTCTGAACACTCAGCCGTCACGATATCTCTAACAGACAGCCCGACAATTACGATTTGTTGTTGCCGTGACTATTCTTGCCCCCTTTTTTGCCTGCTTCTGAAGCGCGTTGCGGGTCATTCTTGAAGTTGCCCCCGCTGTGCTGGCCACCTTTTCGACCTGCTTCTGATGCTCTTTCACGGTCTTCCGCAAAGTTGCCGGAACCGCCCCGATGGTTTGCCATTACTGACCTCCGTCATTGATTAGCCATCATATTGCATAGGTACTGAGGAGTGATACCTCACGCAGCGCATGGGCCGTGCCCTGATGTTTACTGCGTGGGATTAAGCATAGTGAAGAGTAACCGGATAACCGGCGAACTGTAATATTCTGCAACAGGAATGGCCGCAAGATGTTAATAATCGCGAAATGAAATCAATAAGTCTTTCTTATGGCTACCAAATTACGTCAGGTTAAAAATGTATCATTTTGCAACAAAAACAGTTGTTATAAAAATTGTTATAAATCAAAGAAGTGATTGTGAAATTTGCACTCCTGGCCGTACGTCATATCTTTAAAGGGAGGTAGCGAATCGCTACGGACACGGTTAACTTGAGGAGTAGTGTAAAATGGCAAAAGTTCTGGTGCTTTATTATTCCATGTACGGACACATTGAAACCATGGCCCATGCAGTCGCAGAAGGCGCAAATAAGGTAGATGGCGCGGAAGTCATTATTAAGCGTGTGCCAGAGACAATGCAGCCTGAAATCTTCCTGAAAGCAGGCGGTAAAACACAAAACGCACCAGTCGCAACCCCGCAGGAACTGGCTGATTACGACGCCATCATTTTTGGTACTCCCACGCGCTTTGGCAACATGTCGGGTCAGATGCGTACCTTCCTGGATCAGACCGGCGGACTGTGGGCATCTGGCGGCCTTTACGGCAAACTCGCCAGCGTATTCAGCTCAACAGGCACTGGCGGCGGTCAGGAACAAACCATTACATCAACCTGGACAACGCTTGCCCACCACGGGATGGTGATTGTTCCCATCGGTTATGCGGCGCAAGAACTGTTTGATGTCTCACAAGTTCGTGGCGGTACGCCGTACGGCGCAACTACCATTGCCGGGGGTGACGGCTCCCGACAGCCAAGTCAGGAAGAGTTATCTATCGCCCGCTATCAGGGTGAATATGTCGCAGGTCTGGCAGTAAAACTCAACGGCTAATCTTCAACAGGAGGATTCGAATGCCAACTCAAGAAGCGAAAGCCCATCGCGTCGGCGAATGGGCAAGTCTGCGCAACACATCGCCAGAAATAGCCGAAGCCATTTTTGAAGTCGCCCACTATGACGAGAAAATGGCGGAAAAAATTTGGGAAGAAGGTAGCGATGAAGTACTGATCAAAGCCTTTGAGAAAACTGACAAAGATTCACTCTTTTGGGGTGAACAGACTATCGAACGCAAAAACGTTTAGCATTCGGACTCCCCCGTTTGCACGGGGGAGTTTTCTTTGCTTACTTCGCCGCCTCATTCAGTACGCTATCGAATTTCTCAACAGGGCAAAAGCCATTAGCATCAATCGGACACCCCTTCAGTTCCAGCGTCACACGTTGGGCCGGGGATTTGAGCGTCAGAACCTCCGCATTTCGCAGTTGCTGCGCACTCTGATACACATACTCAATTTTCATCAGATCGCGATTTGTGTTGCTGTCATGCCAGCGCTGGAAGACAATTTTGCCGCCAATAGGCGTACGTTCGTTCTGGTCATGGAGCTGATACGGTTTAAAATCCAGTGCCGTGAGCAATGACGCGATGTTCGAGTCATGTCCCACCAGCACCGTAATTTTCGGCGCTTTCGCCCGTTCAGTCACCAACGCATTGTCGATATATTTGACCAATGGTTTGGCGACATTTTTCGCCACTTCCGCAGAGGTGAACAGGCTGTCCTGATAACCATTTTTCAGCTTTGACAGTACCTTCCACTGTTGATCAGATTTGATCTCCCCCCAGGCGACCTTGTCCATCGGGAAGCCCTCGTAATATTGCAAGGTGAAGGCATCAACCAGCGAATTCCCCACTTTCAGTGGCCCGGAAACACCAGGCTCCTGCTGATACTTCGCACTGAATGTGTCTTTCGCATCGGTCAGAGAACACTGCTGTTTTTCTTTGCAGGACGGCGAGTCTTTGTAGTTTGTCATTTGCTCAAGCAGTTGGTAACTTTCGTCGAGCTGCATCTGGCTGCGCTCTTTCTCCATTGCCTGAACAGCCTGCTGACTGAATGTTGCCGAATCATCAGTGATCACCGGGTTAAAAGTGGGGTCCATGGTACCCATTTTTTCCTGATGATGGACCGGAACGTCACACCCCGGGAAAGCCCCCGTGACAAAAAACTGCGCCGTCGCGACCGTACGCTGCAGGCTGTTAGCATAGGTGTAAACCGTGCCCGGGGCCGGACATTCCCCGGATTTCACCATGCCCTGCTCTGCCAACCATTCACGTATGTAATGGCCCATATAAATTTCCAGCACGCCGCCCTTCGTGGTGAGTTGTCCGCCTGGGACATCCCACTCCGGCCACTGTTTGGGGGTAGACTGCTCGAGAACGCTGCCATTATTGGCTAAAGGTGCACGTAAGTTATGCCGGCTCATCATCAATACTTGCTGAAGCTGATAACCTTCCGGTGCCGTCTGTGCCTGTGCAGCCGTTGACAGCAATACAGCCCCCGCCACGGCGGTGGCGATTAACGATTTGTTCATCCCTACGACCTCTTGTTGTTATCAATCACCACAGAGTGTGACAGATATATGACATTTTTCCGGGAACGCTTTCGCAAAAATGAGGGATCTACCGTGTCGTTTGGATGCCAAATTCCGTCTGAAGTTTGCGCACTCCTAGTGGGGTAAAGGTGACGTGCCGGCTACCTGTCTGCGTTTTAATCCACTTCTGTTCGCTAAACCAGCTCAGCAACGTGGCACCGAGCACGCCGCCCGGATGATAACGTCGCTCACTCCAGTCCAGACAGCCGCAGCTTATCTTTCGTCGGGTCACACCGGCACAAAGGACAATCCCCATTTCTGCCAGTTTTTCCTGCCCCAGAGCGGTCAGCGTTTCGCCATCCGCTGTTAACCATTGCCGGGCAACCAGAGTATCAAAAAGCCTCACGGCCACTTCGCCGGCAAGGTGGTCATAGCAGGTTCGCGCATGCCGCAGGTGTATTGGGGTGGTGATTTTTCGCGACGTTGATGCAGACCATGCCACACCCATCAGGCGTTCCAGGAGGCCGGCTATCTCCGCACTTGCCAGGCGAAAATAACGGTGTCGTCCCTGGGCTAACGCCACAACAAATCGTTGTTCGCACAGACGCGCCAGATGTGCGCTGGCCGTCGAGGCTGACACGTCCGCCACCGCGCTAAGTTCAGTTGCGGTCCAGGCGCGCCCATCCATCAACGCACACAACATACGCGAACGCGATTTATCCGCCATCACTGCCGCAGTAAGCGCCATTTGCAACTCCAGTTCACCCTCTTCTTCGTGCAGTATTACCGATGCCATAGCACCTCCTTTGGCGTTAACCCTCTGAATTAACGATGGCATGAAACAGGCGTAAAGTCACAGCGAGACTTACGCGGCGCGCAGCATCATCTCCACGCCCAACCCCACCAGGCAAAACAGAAAACAGCGTTTAAACACCACAGGTGAAATCACTCGTCGCACACGAGTCCCTAGCCACTGTCCCAGTAGCGCTGGAAGAATGGCAAAAGCCGATAAACTCAGGGACTGAACAGGTAACGCATTGTGCCACCACAAGCCCAGAGCTAACGCCAGCGTCGAAAACGTGAACGAAATGCCAAGCGCCTGCACCAATTCATCCTTTTCAAAGCCCAAAGACTGGATCCATGGCACGGCGGGCATAACAAATACCCCCGTTCCCCCCGTCAATAAACCGGTCACCAATCCAATGACAAGGGAAAAGGGTTTTTCACGCTGCGGATCCACGGTAATTTTTTTCCCCATCAGCGTCCAGATGGCATAGGCCACCAGTGCCATGCCAAGCGCAAACTGGGTCCGGGTTGTGTCGCCCCCGGTGATCCAGACACTGGCAAGCAAAGTGGCAATCACCACCGCCAGCAGCATAGGCCACAATCGTTGCAGCAATCGGCCGGTATTACCACCACCGCCAAACTGAAACAGATTGCTAATCAGAGAGGGTAACAGCAGCATCGCCGCCGCCGCGACCGGAGAAATAAGCGATCCGAGGATCCCCATCGCCACCGTGGGTAAGCCCATGCCCGTTACGCCTTTCACCATCCCCGCCAGCACAAAGGTTGCGGCAATCATTATCACCAGGGAGGAGTCGAGCGCGAAAGAAGTTGCCATCATGTACGTTCCAGGAAAAAAGAGGATGACCTATTCTGGACGTCAATCGCCAGGTTTGCTTCGTCGGGAAACGAAATATGCCCTCCTGGTGTGCTGCGGCAGAAAAAATGCCGGGTTTCCCCGGCATCAGAATCAGACAGTTTTTGCCCACCAGAGGCGTAACTTCATTCCCCAGTAACTGGTCCAGCCGCTGGTTGTCGATACCACGCGACCGTGCGACATCACGACCAGCGTTGGCGTGACGCTGATGTCCCAACTGCGGGAGATGGCCCCGTCGGCATCGTTGATGACAGGAAAGTCTACGCCTTTACGCGCCAGCCAGCGCGTTACCTCCGCCTCATTACCGGAGCGCAGCGCAATGGTTATCACGTTCTCGCCTTCTGAGTGCAGTCTGGCGACTTCCGGTGTCGTGAACCGACACACGCCGCACCAGCTCGCCCAGAAATAGATCAGCACTGGCTCCTCTTTGCTGAGCGCGGCCAGCGTAACGTTTTCACCATCCAGCGTCTGCAAAGGTGTGCTGTCAAACGCTGCGGGAAGCTGGGGCGCTCGCCAGGCATCCATCAACAACATCGCCCCGGCGAATAACACCAGTAAGATCAGTCCTTCGCGCAGCCAGCGGCGCAGTTTACTGACCATTTGCGGCCGCCAGTTTTTCTTTGACCACCTCTTCCAGTGTTTCCCACGGTACTGCACCCGGGATCAGCTCATCGCCAATAATCGTTGCAGGTGTGCCCCGCACACCAACCAGACGTGCCAGTTGCAGGTTGGTGCTCAGCGTCTCTTCACTTTGTGCATCCAGCGTCACAGGGCTGGCAGCGGCTTTCTCCTGTGCCTGTTTAATACTCACTGCCGTGTGGTAGCCCTTCTTCTGCATCAGTTTCTCATGTAACGCCAGAAACTGCTGCGGGTGCTCACGCCAGGTCGTCAGCGCGGTTCGCGCCGACAGAACCGAACTTTCCCCTTTAAACGGCAGCGGTTTAATCACCACCGCCACATCAGGATATTTCTGTACAATTTTTTCCAGCATCGGATCCAACTGCTTGCAATATGGGCAGTTGTAATCGGTGAAATTTATCAGCGTCAGTTTAGCCTGCCTGGCACCAATACGCGGGCTATTGGGATCGTTAAACAGCGCTTCCTGAATCAGCGCTTCAATTTGCTTCTCCTGCTCAGGCGTAAATGGCGCAGGTTCTTTCGCCACGCTGACGGCAGAAAACAGGGTTAACAGCAGGATAATCATCATTTTCATGGGGTTACTCCTTTGGCACCGGCCAGTGTATTTAGCACCGCATCGCGGGTTAACAACGTCGGCAACGCCTGGCCTTGCGGCAAACCGGGGCCATAAATTTGGTTGAACGGCACAGCGACCTGGCCGCGTTTTTTCAGGAATTCGGTAATCGCTTCAGAGGGCAGTGTCCAGTCACCCCGCAGGGCTACCACATCGGGTTGTTGCAGTGCCGACTGGACATCTTCTTTTTGTAGTACATTGTATTTATTAACTTTACAGGTAATACACCAGTCTGCCGTTACATCTACAAATACGCGCTTGTGCTGGGCCAGTGCCTCTTCGATGGCCTGCTCGCTCAGCGGTTGCCAGTTCACACTCTCTTTGGCTGTACTTTGGCTTGCGAACCCCAGATGCGGGAGCAGCAATGTTGCCAGCCAGATCGCCGAGCCAAGCATCATCACGCCGAGAAGACGCCGCAAGATATTCATCCAACGCCCCGGACGCGGCAGACGCAGCGCCAGACCTGGACGCAGCGCCACCAGCAACCATGGCAAACTCATCCCCAGCCCGAGCGCAAGGAACAGCCCCCATAGCGTCGGAAGCGAGGCGGTCAACGCCACCGCCACTGCCGTCCCCAGGAACGGCGCACTGCACGGTGTGGCAAGCAACGTCGCAAACGCGCCTTGCCAGAAATGCCCTGACAAGCCGTTACCGCCGCGAGTTGCCAGTATGGTGGTCATTGCTGAAGGAAGGCGGAATTCAAACAGCCCAAACAGGCTGGCGCTGAACGTCAGCATCACCAGCATCATAAAACCGATAAACCACGGACTCTGGAACTGGATCCCCCAACCAAGCGCCTGATTGGTCAGGCGCAGCACCGTCATCAGCAGCGCAAGGGCCATAAAAGAGACCAGGATGCCAGCCACCGATGCCAGAAACTGGCGGCGAACCTGAAGACGGCTTTTCTCCTCAACCAGTAAAATCGAGCCCAGCTTCATGCCCAGCACCGGAAGCACGCAGGGCATTAAGTTAAGAATCAACCCGCCTGACAGCGCCATCAGCACCACCTGCCATAGCGAGATCTCTGCATTCTGCACCACTGGCGCATCGCCAATGGCAAGACGACTTTCCTGCGCAACGCCGTTATCAGCCAGAACCAGTGTCAGTTGCTTACCCCGAAGATTCGGCGCCCCTTCCCCCCAGCTGTCATGAACCGGAACCGTTGCCCATAGTGTTTCGCCCTCTACGCGGATTTGGGGCATACCAAAATCCGCATCATCAACGGTATCCAGGTACAGGCCTGGTGCAGACCAGCCCCCCGTACGACGCGCCTCAACCACCAGCTCTCCGGCTCGCGCCCCGGCACTAAGCGCATCGGTCAGGCCGCTGGCCAGCGGTACTTGCCCCATCGCTTGCGCATAGTCATGAGCAAAAGACGGGTCCTGAACGCTCGGCGTCACGGAAAAGGGAAAATCCGTTAACAGACAGACATTGCTGCAGGTTGATAGGGTCAATACACCGTTAAGGGTGGTTGGCGTTGTGCCACGTACGACCATCGGGAAGGTGACATTACCGTGATATCCCTGGGTGGTGATATTGGCGACCTCAAAACGCGCGGGTGTCGGCCAGTACCAATCAACAGCAGGCATTTTATCTTTCCAGACGATGGACGGTGCTACACCGCCCTCACCCGGCGATCGCCAGTAGGTTTTCCAGCCATCCTCCAGTTTAACATCGAGCAGCAGTCGGGTTTCACCGCCTGCGGCTGTATCGGCACGTAACCGTACACTGGCGTGATTGTTATCGGGTGAACGCAGCCAGCCGATATCAGCCGCCCAGGATACGGGCAGCCATAGCAATAACAGGCAGAGCAGCGCCTGCCTGAAAACAGTCTTCATATTTTTTCTCCGTGAATAATTATCTAACAGTCAGCAACGGCTGCGCTGTCATTCACGGAAGACACAAAATCGGAGATGAACCCTAAGTGTGGGCGGCGAGATAACGCGCGGAGGGAAAAAAGGTAGGCGAAATGCCCGCACAGGTGCCAACAGCGACATGAGCAAACATAGCACCAGGATCGCGCCTTCGAACAATACTGGCGGTGCAGCCAGCAACGATTTTGCGCTCAGTTCACACGGCGTAACGGGCGAAGCTTCATCGGTATCGGCCTGGGCGCTCGCGACAACAGCAGTGGTCGCGGTGTTCATCTGCAAAGCGTGCAGACCCGCCATGCGTTGCGCGGTGCATACCATCACCACAACACATGCCAGGCAGAGGAACCACCATCCCATCCGTTGACGTTTCGCCATTATACCCTCACTGATTGACGCGAGTTATCTTAGCCACTGGCGAGGTTTTGGCAACCTTTACCCTGTAAAGTTATGTCGGCAGAGGCCGGTCAAATCTCATTCCTCCCACAGCGATCTGCCCAGAAATGATGATTAATGTTATTAATCAATTTCACTATTACAAAATAATGGCACTAATAAAACAAAGCCGGAAATATCACAGGGTTTATTATCTGTCATTCCAAAAGCGTCCAACAGATATTTCATCACTGATGATAAAAATGAAAGAGAAGTCCGCCAGCGGATATTCCTACGTAAATGAAAGTAAGAGTCAGCACATTTTCTGATGAATATTGTATTATCACTTGCCGCCATGAACGTTATGTTCATCATCAAAACAATTGTTTGTTAAATGTTATTTAGAGTATATGAAAATGAAAAAAATCTTACTTCCTCTTCTAGGCCTGTTTTTTACTGTGAGCGTTCAGGCAGCAACATTTACCGATGGCAAAGAATATATTTCACTTGAAAAGCCAGTTGCGTCAGCGCCCGCTGCGCTTAAGTTTTTTTCATTTTATTGCCCTTCATGCTACCAGTATGATGAAGTTCTGGAAGTCACTGATAATGTGAAAAAAACATTACCTACTGATGTCAAACTCACTGAGTATCACGTCGATTTCTTAGGCCCGTTGGGGCCGGAGATGACACACGCCTGGTCTGTCGCTATGCTGTTAAACGTGGAAGATAAAGTAAAACCTTTACTGTTTGATGCCGTGCAGAAAAAACAAACTGTTAAAACAGCAGATGATATCCGAAATGTATTTATCCGCGCTGGTGTCAGTGCAAACGACTATGATGCTGCGTGGAATAGCTTTGCCGTAAAATCATTAACGGCGAAACAACAGGAGTTGGCTAAAGCGGTAGACCTGAAAGGTGTACCGGCTATCTTTATCAAGGGTAAATATATGATTAACCCGAAAGGATTAAAATCAGATAACGTTAACGCTTTTGTCCAGAACTACGCTGATACCGTTCGTTTTCTTTTTTCCAAGCCTTGATAAGCCGTTAATATTACTGACGCACCATCAACAAGAGCCAGAGCCTGTTCTGGCTCTTGTTCCTACAGGCGGACATTATTGACTGTTAACTATCATATACGCTGGCAGAACCTTATTCAGAGGCGTAATCCTTCAAAACAGTAGCAACACGTATTCTGTAGTATGAAAAAATCAACTGCTTACCCTCCTGTTGTGCGGCCTGATGCCTGACGTTGCATTTCCACCTGAGTACTGCATCCTCATCCTCCCACCATGAAAGTGACAGCATTTTCCCGGGCGTATTAATGCTCTGAAATCGTTCGATAGAAATAAACCCGGGGATCTCTGCCAACAACGGCTTCAGCTCTGAGGCCAGTTGAAGATATCGCTCCCTCCCCTGAGGATGCACATCTGCTTCAAAAATAACGGCGATCATTCAGTATCTCTCCCTTGTTAATTTCAGCCACTCTATTGCCGGATTAAATGCGATGCTTCGCTCAACAACGAACAGTCTGGTGAAAAAGGAGAATGTGAGTGTGATAGGTAAATAAACAAGCAGGCTCACCACATTAGCCGGTGACCCTTTTATGAGCTGCGCCCCCCTTTTTCATGGTTGGCATTCGTGCCTATCAGGATTACCCTAAACTTAACGGTGATACCTTTTGAGAGGAATTGCCTTCTTCATGTGTTGATTTACACGAGAGAACGCTATGGAATTAAAGGATTATTACGCCATTATGGGCGTGAAGCCGACAGACGATCTCAAGACAATCAAGACCGCCTACCGTCGTCTCGCGCGAAAATACCATCCCGATGTCAGCAAAGAAACCGACGCTGAAGCCCGTTTTAAAGAAGTTGCCGAAGCCTGGGAAGTACTGAGCGATGAACAGCGACGCGCCGAATACGACCAGTTGTGGCAGCATCGCAACGACCCGCAGTTTAATCGTCAGTTCCAGCAAGGAGAAGGTCAACGCTACAACGCTGAAGATTTCGACGATATCTTCTCTTCAATTTTTGGCCAGCACGCACATCAGTCACGGCAGCGCCACGCCAGTCGCGGACATGATATTGAAATCGAGGTCGCCGTTTTCCTCGAAGAAACCCTTGCTGAGCATAGCCGCACCATCAGTTACAATCTGCCGGTGTACAATGCGTTTGGCATGATCGAGCGGGAAATCCCCAAAACCCTCAACGTTAAGATCCCGGCCGGTGTCGGCAATGGGCAGCGCATTCGCCTGAAAGGTCAGGGAACCCCTGGTGAAAACGGTGGCCCGAACGGTGATTTGTGGCTGGTGATTCATATCGCGCCGCATCCGCTGTTTGATATTGTTAATCAGGATCTGGAAGTTGTCGTTCCGCTTGCCCCATGGGAAGCCGCATTGGGCGCAAAAGTGACTGTACCAACACTCAAAGAGAGTATTTTGCTGACCATCCCCGCAGGAAGCCAGGCTGGACAGCGATTACGTATCAAAGGCAAAGGTCTGGTCGGTAAAAAACATACTGGCGACCTGTACGCGGTCATCAAAATCGTGATGCCGCCGAAACCTGACGACAACAGCGCCGCCTTGTGGCAACAGCTGGCGGATGCGCAGAAGTCCTTTGATCCGCGTAAAGAGTGGGGGAAAGCATAATGGCTAACGTGACCGTTACCTTTACCATTACCGAGTTTTGTCTGCATACCGGTGTTTCTGCAGAGGAACTGAATGAAATTGTCGGTTTAGGGATAATCGAACCCCGTGAAGATGAGACCTTTGATGACCATGCGCTGACCGTGGTGCAACGCGCACTGCGTCTGCGCCATGAACTGGCGCTTGACTGGCCTGGGATTGCTGTCGCACTGACGTTGCTCGAGGAAAATGCGCAGCTACGACAGGAAAACCGCCTTTTGCGCCAACGCCTGTCCCGATTTATTAGCCATCCGTGAATATATTAAGGGTGCGGCGTTGAGCCGCACCTACAGATTTGCAGGGCGTATTTTTTATAAAGAACCCAACTCATCAGATTCGATTTCTCAGCTACGGATTGTTGAGCTCAATACCCGCCCGGCAGATATTCAGAAAAACTGCGGATATCGGCCCCCCCTTCACGCCCTGACCGTACAAAAATTCCGGCAGAAATTTTACAGTCCGTGTAGCGCGGCACATAAATCGCGAAACTTTGACAGCTAAAATTGGATCGCATCAAGCGTTCTAAGTTTAAGTGACATTGGTGCAAGATTTGATATGAAATGATGCCGAACGTTGGAACCGTATCATAGCCGCCAGATTGGCGGCTTAGTGCGGTAGTTCACAAAACTGAAGCAGAATTAGCGCAGATAGGAAATTTTTTATAAAGTGTCGAAACTCCCACTCCATATTGTTCAGATAAGCGGATGCGGTGCCCCTCGTAGTGATAAAGACCGCTATCGCCCGCGACCAGACCGGTAGGACGATAACGACGGTCATCAACCACCAGAGCAACGGCGGAATCAGTATCGCCGCCAAGACTCACCATAATGGCTTCAGAGCCAGCCAGCGGGACACTAATCTGACCGTACTGCAGAGGGCGTTCGACGTCATCCAGTGGACCATCATCGAGGCTCGTCACCTGCAGGTTCTGCATCTTCAGGCTGTCATTGACCAGCGTCACTACGGCACGACCAATCATCAGCCGCAGCCGGCGCATGACGGGAGCAATCAGACGCTGAAATGCCTGTTGCCGAAATAACCCCACCACGGCCACATATTTCGCATCGTCTTCCATCGGCATATCAAGCAGTGCGTCACCACCTGGTTTCACGACCACATCACGGGTGGACAGCATGTCAGCCCCAAGAACGGCTTCACCATCGTTCAATAACTGTTGGTACACACTTCTGTTGAAAGTTTTAGTGTCTTTCAATTGATAGACGCGTACCACGACGGGCTCCGACAACGCGTTGTTTTCACGTTCATCCGTATTCAGTGCTTCACGTGCCGTGAAATCCAGGTGAAGCACCTTAATCTTTTTGTAGAACACAGAGTTAAATGCTGATTTGCTGCCATCGGTGATGCTCTGCGTCACCCCGCACCCCACCAGACTGAATACCAGCAGGGGGAACAGCCAGCGCGCTGTTTTAGTTAAACTTGTACGTAACACGTCGGTTTAAGCCGCAGGCTGTTGAGGAAGCTCAGCCAGCTGCCGGCAAAGTCGGTGAAGTAACGTTGCGTCAGACGTGCTTTCAGTGCTTCCGGCGACAAATCCGAGGAAACCGCTTTCCGGCTGTCACTCAGCACCCAGTCAATTTCATCCCGGCGGGAGTTTGCAGCCTTTTCGATAGCCTGCTGAATGCCGCCTTCCCACGCCTGACGGGTGAACATGCCCGGCACCACCTCATCCGTGGTAAACAGACGGCGGGCATCGGTCCCGCTGGTCATGTCTTCCAGGGAGACATCGGCAAAATTACGACGCACAGATTTGAGCATGTTTTCATAGAGCGTACTTTCGGCGTTGCGGCGGCCAATCTGCTGCAACAGCACCTGGCGGCTCTGGCTCACCAGTTGCGCATCCGGCGCGATTTTCCACTGTGGCTGCTTCGGCAGTTCGGCGATGTAGAACGCCCACAGGTCCGGCGACAGGCTTTGCCACAGACCAGTGGAGATACCCAGCCGCGTCGGCTGCACGACTTTCATGGTCTGAGCGTAATACGCGCCGTCGGCTTTATCCGGACGGGCCATCATCAGCCAGGCTTTCAGTTGGTCATAGCCCGGTTTCGCCAGCAGTGCCCGCTGGTCGCTGCCGGGAGCGGAGCCTGCCAGCACGCTGAGCTTCTGCGTCAGGACGGCATTTGCCGGGTCGCGGATCAGGCGGTTGTTCGCCACGCCGTACCAGGGCAGCATCGCGTCGAGCAGCTGCTGATTATGGTCCAGACCGAAGCGCTGATACCATGGCGCGCCGCCCTGAATACGGTGCTGCAGGCGGCCGGCGTCATTACGCAGTGTATGCAGGGCCGTCAGTTGGTAATCCGATACGGAAGGATGCTCCACCAGAGCATGCGCCTGCTGCGCCACGGAGACAATCTGCAGACGGTTGACCGCAAACGACAGCAGCGTCCCCGCCCCCCAGACACCAATAATAGCCATCAGCGTCCAGACCAGGGTCTGCTCCCAGGCCATACCAACACGGCGGCCACGAACACGGACGCAGTCATCCACGATGCCCTGCCATACAACCGGTAGGGTCAGCGCATGGCGTTGTGATTCAGGAATGTACTTTTCTTCGCCAGTTGCTGTCGTCTCGCCAGTGTCTTCAGCAGGCCTGCCCTGTGCCAGGCTGAACATCAGGCCACGCAGCGGAACACGCTGCTGTGAGGCAGACAGCCATGGCGCCAGTTGCTGAGCCCAGCGGGCGATACCGCCGTCCTGGAGGTACTGGCCCAGGCGCAGCAGGAAGTCGTGACTGTTGTTCTCAGCCACCTGACTCACTCCCTGCGTTCGCAGGGCCGACAGCATCAATTCAAGCTGGCGGGTAATGTCATCAGGTTTTGCGCGAAGCGGAAACGAAGCACCCACCGCCTGTTCAGTGCGTTTTGCCTGCAACCACTTGCTGTCACACAACTGCCACAGCCAGACCGGCGCGGAATAACGCAGCAGTTCGCTGATTTTTTCCAGTCCGCGTAAATCGTTATCGCTGATTTGCGGGGTCAGATTAAGCGACTGCGGCATGACGCGCACAATACCGTCCAGTGGTCGCCCTCTGTGCCGGCTTCTGGGTGGAGTTCGCGCTGAAGAAACACGCATAATCGCGGTTCTTGTAGTAGCTAAGCGGGATAAACCCAAGGTTCGCAAACTCAAACTCGCGGGTTTCGGGGATCATCACTTCA
>NZ_JANEWM010000209.1:0-255 GCF_028069825.1 Citrobacter sp. Igbk 14 | reverse complement strand
GCTTATGCCTTTGCACTAACCTCCTGATGTCCGACCAGGATTAGCTAACCTTCGTGCTCCTCCGTTACTCTTTAGGAGGAGACCGCCCCAGTCAAACTACCCACCAGACACTGTCCGCAACCCGGATCACGGGTCTACGTTAGAACACCAGCCATTAAAGGGTGGTATTTCAAGGTCGGCTCCATGCAGACTGGCGTCCACACTTCAAAGCCTCCCACCTATCCTACACATCAAGGACCAGTGTTCAGTGTCAAG
>NZ_JANEWM010000208.1:0-255 GCF_028069825.1 Citrobacter sp. Igbk 14 | reverse complement strand
CTTGACACTGAACACTGGTCCTTGATGTGTAGGATAGGTGGGAGGCTTTGAAGTGTGGACGCCAGTCTGCATGGAGCCGACCTTGAAATACCACCCTTTAATGGCTGGTGTTCTAACGTAGACCCGTAATCCGGGTTGCGGACAGTGTCTGGTGGGTAGTTTGACTGGGGCGGTCTCCTCCTAAAGAGTAACGGAGGAGCACGAAGGTTAGCTAATCCTGGTCGGACATCAGGAGGTTAGTGCAAAGGCATAAGC
>NZ_JANEWM010000207.1:0-255 GCF_028069825.1 Citrobacter sp. Igbk 14 | reverse complement strand
GCAGAGATGCTTTGGTGCCTTCGGGAACTCTGAGACAGGTGCTGCATGGCTGTCGTCAGCTCGTGTTGTGAAATGTTGGGTTAAGTCCCGCAACGAGCGCAACCCTTATCCTTTGTTGCCAGCGGTTAGGCCGGGAACTCAAAGGAGACTGCCAGTGATAAACTGGAGGAAGGTGGGGATGACGTCAAGTCATCATGGCCCTTACGAGTAGGGCTACACACGTGCTACAATGGCGCATACAAAGAGAAGCGACCT
>NZ_JANEWM010000206.1:0-311 GCF_028069825.1 Citrobacter sp. Igbk 14 | reverse complement strand
AGCTTAACCTTCGGGAGGGCGCTTACCACTTTGTGATTCATGACTGGGGTGAAGTCGTAACAAGGTAACCGTAGGGGAACCTGCGGTTGGATCACCTCCTTACCTTAAAGAAACGTTCTTTGTAGTGTCCACACAGATTGTCTGATAAATGATGAACTTCTGAATGTACTTTCGAGTGCATTAAGAAGTTTTGCTCTTTAAAAATCTGGATCAAGCTGAAAATTGAAACGACACACTGTTTCATTTCTCCGTAATAAGAAATGAAAAGCGGTGTGTTCGAGTCTCTCAAATTTTCGCAACACGATGGTGTT
>NZ_JANEWM010000205.1:0-326 GCF_028069825.1 Citrobacter sp. Igbk 14 | reverse complement strand
GCAAAAGAAGTAGGTAGCTTAACCTTCGGGAGGGCGCTTACCACTTTGTGATTCATGACTGGGGTGAAGTCGTAACAAGGTAACCGTAGGGGAACCTGCGGTTGGATCACCTCCTTACCTTAAAGAAGCGTTCTTTGTAGTGCTCACACAGATTGTCTGATGAAAAGTAAATAGCAAGGCGTCTTGCGATTGAGACTTACACGTCCCCTTCGTCTAGAGGCCCAGGACACCGCCCTTTCACGGCGGTAACAGGGGTTCGAATCCCCTAGGGGACGCCACTTGCTGGTTTGTGTGAGTGAAAGTCGCCGGCCGAAGTATCTCAAAAC
>NZ_JANEWM010000204.1:0-318 GCF_028069825.1 Citrobacter sp. Igbk 14 | reverse complement strand
CGGTGCCGAGATCGTACAGATGGATCGGCAGGTCCTGGACCGCGCCGCCGGCCTGTGGGCCGCGGATCTGTACACACCAGCCATTACTGATAAAACTGCGCACCATGTTGGCCGCAAAAGCAAAGGATGCATTGGTCCACAGGTATTTGTTGTGATCCGGACCTTTAACTTCTTCCACATAGTTGAAACTACGAACAGGTACAGTGTCCGGACCATACGGCAGACGGCCCAGTACACGCGGCATCACCAGACCGATATAGCGGGCATCATCCGTCTCACGAAAGGATTTCCACTTGATGTATTCAGCACGATCAAAGT
>NZ_JANEWM010000203.1:0-384 GCF_028069825.1 Citrobacter sp. Igbk 14 | reverse complement strand
GCAGATTAGCACGTCCTTCATCGCCTCTGACTGCCAGGGCATCCACCGTGTACGCTTAGTCGCTTAACCTCACAACCCGAAGATGTTTCGTAAAACACCATCGTGCTGCGAAAATTTGAGAGACTCGAACACACCGCTTTTCATTTCTTATTACGGAGAAATGAAATAGTGTGTCGTTTCAATTTTCAGCTTGATCCAGATTTTTAAAGAGCAAAACTTCGCAGTGAACCTTTTCAGGTACACTCTGAAGTTTTCTTGTTTTTTGCAGTAAAGATGGTGGAGCTATGCGGGATCGAACCGCAGACCTCCTGCGTGCAAAGCAGGCGCTCTCCCAGCTGAGCTATAGCCCCATCGTAGTTATCTCATTCACCTTAATTTTTGTTG
>NZ_JANEWM010000202.1:0-390 GCF_028069825.1 Citrobacter sp. Igbk 14 | reverse complement strand
GGTCGCTTCTCTTTGTATGCGCCATTGTAGCACGTGTGTAGCCCTACTCGTAAGGGCCATGATGACTTGACGTCATCCCCACCTTCCTCCAGTTTATCACTGGCAGTCTCCTTTGAGTTCCCGGCCGGACCGCTGGCAACAAAGGATAAGGGTTGCGCTCGTTGCGGGACTTAACCCAACATTTCACAACACGAGCTGACGACAGCCATGCAGCACCTGTCTCACGGTTCCCGAAGGCACTAAAGCATCTCTGCTAAATTCCGTGGATGTCAAGAGTAGGTAAGGTTCTTCGCGTTGCATCGAATTAAACCACATGCTCCACCGCTTGTGCGGGCCCCCGTCAATTCATTTGAGTTTTAACCTTGCGGCCGTACTCCCCAGGCGGTCGAC
>NZ_JANEWM010000201.1:0-391 GCF_028069825.1 Citrobacter sp. Igbk 14 | reverse complement strand
AGGTCGCTTCTCTTTGTATGCGCCATTGTAGCACGTGTGTAGCCCTACTCGTAAGGGCCATGATGACTTGACGTCATCCCCACCTTCCTCCAGTTTATCACTGGCAGTCTCCTTTGAGTTCCCGGCCNAACCGCTGGCAACAAAGGATAAGGGTTGCGCTCGTTGCGGGACTTAACCCAACATTTCACAACACGAGCTGACGACAGCCATGCAGCACCTGTCTCAGAGTTCCCGAAGGCACCAAAGCATCTCTGCTAAGTTCTCTGGATGTCAAGAGTAGGTAAGGTTCTTCGCGTTGCATCGAATTAAACCACATGCTCCACCGCTTGTGCGGGCCCCCGTCAATTCATTTGAGTTTTAACCTTGCGGCCGTACTCCCCAGGCGGTCGAC
>NZ_JANEWM010000200.1:0-415 GCF_028069825.1 Citrobacter sp. Igbk 14 | reverse complement strand
TTCTTTAAGGTAAGGAGGTGATCCAACCGCAGGTTCCCCTACGGTTACCTTGTTACGACTTCACCCCAGTCATGAATCACAAAGTGGTAAGCGCCCTCCCGAAGGTTAAGCTACCTACTTCTTTTGCAACCCACTCCCATGGTGTGACGGGCGGTGTGTACAAGGCCCGGGAACGTATTCACCGTGGCATTCTGATCCACGATTACTAGCGATTCCGACTTCATGGAGTCGAGTTGCAGACTCCAATCCGGACTACGACGCACTTTATGAGGTCCGCTTGCTCTCGCGAGGTCGCTTCTCTTTGTATGCGCCATTGTAGCACGTGTGTAGCCCTACTCGTAAGGGCCATGATGACTTGACGTCATCCCCACCTTCCTCCAGTTTATCACTGGCAGTCTCCTTTGAGTTCCCGGCC